>NZ_RZQP01000150.1:0-15255 GCF_003998165.1 Mesorhizobium sp. M7A.F.Ca.US.007.01.2.1
GCTGAGGCAAGTGCTGGCGAAGCAGCCGACGCGTCCGAAGGCGAAGTCTCGCCAACCGAGGTGATCGCCAGCGAGCCGGTGGTTACCGCAGCGGCCGAAGAGCCGGTGGTGCTTGCTCCGGCCAATGACGACGCGCCGAGCACGGAGAAGCCGAAGAAGCCACGCCGTGCCGCCAAGCCGAAGAAGGCCGCAGCCGAAATCATCGCCGAAGAGCCGGCTGCCGAGGCGGAAGCACCGGTCGAGACGCCGGCCACGGCGTCCGACGAAGCAGCGGCTGTCGAGAAGGCACCGAAGGCCCGCCCGTCGCGGCGCAAGCCGGCGGCGGTGAATGCGCCGGTCGAGCCGGTGGTGTCTTCGACCGTAGCGGAAGAACCCGCGGCCAAGGCCGAGGACAAGACCGACGACAAGCCGAAACGCGGCGGATGGTGGCAGCGGAAGGGCTTTTTCTAAGCCTTTCAGCCACCTGAGCTAGTTTGTTGACAAAAAATCCCGCGCCGTCTCGAAGACGGTGCGGGATTTTCTTATCTGGCGCTATTCCGGATTGCGAAAGGCTAAAACGCTTCTTTGATTTTTATGCATGTCGTTGTCCCAAAACCGCTGCGCACTTTTGGGCGACATGCATCACGGCGCGAAGATCGACCAGTTCATCATCCTGGCCAGCTTTTCCAGCGCGATCGACCCCAGCTTGGAGTTGCCGTTGGCATTGAGGCCGGGCGACCAGACGGCAAGCGACGCCACGCCCGGCACGATGCCCAATATGCCGCCGCCGACGCCGCTCTTGCCGGGGATGCCGACGCGGAAGGCGAAATCGCCGGAGCCATCATAGTGACCGCAGGTCAGCATCATCGCGCCGATGCGGCGTGCCCGTTCGGCCGACACCACGGAATGCCCGGTCGCCGGGTTCTTGCCGCCATTGGCGAGGAAGCGGCCGGCGAGCGCCAGTTGCCGGCAACTCATTGCGATGGCGCAATGGTGGAAGTAGACGCCCAGCGCCAGCTCCGGCGCGTGGTGGAGATTGCCGAAGGATTTCATGTAGTTGGCAAGCGCGAAGTTGCGATAGCCGGTGGCCCGTTCGGACGCCGCGACCTCACGATCGATGATGATCGTTTCGTCGTCGGCGAGGAACTGGATGAAGCGCAGGATTTCGCCGATCGCCTCGCGCGGCTGGTGGCCGGCAAGCAGGATGTCGGAAATGACAATGGCGCCGGCATTGATGAACGGGTTGCGCGGAATGCCGTTCTCATGCTCGAGCTGCACGATCGAGTTGAATGGATTGCCTGACGGTTCGCGGCCTACCCGCTGCCAAAGCGCGTCACCGACATTGCCGAGCGCCAGTGTCAGCGTAAACACTTTCGAGATGCTCTGGATGGAAAATGCCTGGTCGGCATCGCCGGCCATCAGCACGCGGCCGTCATTGGTGACCGCCGCGATGCCGAACTTCTTCGGATCGACCTTGCCCAGCTGCGGAATGTAGGAAGCGACGTCGCCGCGATCGGTGCGCTCGGCCATTTCGGCGGCGACTTCGGCCAATGCCCGATCAAGTTTGGGGGCCTGTTCAAGTTCCGGCATGGTGCTACCTCAACCAGCGTTCGATGCGCACCATTGCCTCGACCATGTCGTCGTGGCTGCCGGCATAGGAGAAACGCATGGTCCGGTGCCCAGCCTGAGTGTCGAAGTCGCGGCCGGGCGTTGCTGCAACATGCGCCTCGGCCAGCATCTTTCGCGCAAAGGCCATGCTGTCATTGGTATGCCTGGTGACGTCACAGAACGCATAAAAGGCGCCGTCCATGGGCGCCGCCAGCGGAAAGCCGAGTTCCGGCAGGCGTTTCAGCAAGAGCTCGCGATTCCAGGCGTAGCGGCCTTTTACCGCCTCCAGTTCCTCGGTCGCCCTGAACGCTTCGATCGCGGCAATCTGCGATAGCTCCGGCGGCGAGATGTAGAGGCTCTGGGCGACGCGCTCGACCGGCCGCACCAGTTCCTGCGGCAGCACCATCCAGCCGATTCGCCAGCCGGTCATGCAGTAATATTTGGAGAAGGAATTGATCACCGTCACATCGCCGCCATAGGCAAGTGCCGTGGTGTCGGGGGCGGCATAGGCCAGCCGGTGATAGATTTCGTCGGAGATGACGGCGATGCCGAGGTCCTGTGCCGTCCTTACCAGGGCCGCCAGTTCATCGGCTGGTATGACCGCGCCGGTTGGATTGGCGGGACTGGCGAAGAGAACGCCTTTCAGCGGCTTTTCACGATGCGCGGCTTCCAAATGGCCGGCATGCAGGTAGGCGGCGTCGCCGAGCTCGATCTCGACCACCTCGATGCCTAGTGCGGCCATGATGTTGCGGTAGGCAGGGTAACCGGGTGCCGCGATGGCGACGCGGTCACCCCGATCGAACATCGCCAGGAAGGCAAGGTTGAAGGCGGCCGACGATCCCGTGGTCACCGCGATCCGGCCAGGCTCGATCTCAAGCCCATAGTGATCGGCGTAGTGTCCGGCGATCGCCTTGCGCAAACCTGCCAGTCCGAGCGCGTCGGTGTAGCCGATGCGCCCATCCTGCAGCGCCTTGGCTGCTGCGGCGCGAACCAGAACCGGTGCGGGATCGGAGGGTTGGCCGACGGCCATCGAAACAACCGGCACGCCCTGGGACTTCAGCCGGTTTGCCTCTGCCAGAATGTCCATCGCATGGAAGGGCTCGACATTGCCGCGGCGTGAGAGCGAAACGACCATTTAACCAGTATTCCCGATGACTGACGGCGCCAGGCACTGGCGCATGTGCCGCACAAATGCCCGATTGATGTGAGGATCACAAGTTGAGGAAGTTTCCGGCGCCGACTTTTCATCTTTCGCCCGCTCGTCTACCAGTGGACACATCATGTTGAGCCGACCCAGATCGACGATTGCCCAGGCAGCGCGCGTCTTCGCGACGCTTTCGCTTGGCGTTGCCGTTGCAATGTCGAGCTCGGTCAGCGCCTTCGCCCAGAACGTGCCGGTGGTGCGCGACGCCGAGATCGAGGCGCTGGTGCGCGATTACGCGCGGCCGATCTTCAGGGCGGCCGGCCTGGCGAATGACGGCATCGACATCGTTCTGGTCAACGACCAGAGTTTCAACGCCTTCGTTACCGGGCGTCGGCTGTTCATCAACACCGGCGCGCTGATGACGGCTGAAACGCCCAACGAGATCATCGGCGTCATCGCGCACGAAGCCGGTCATATTGCCGGCGGCCACCAGCAGAAGCTGCGCGACCAGCTCGAACGAGCCAAGACGATGGCCGTCATCGCGACATTGCTTGGCGCCGGCGCCATTGTCGCCGGTGCCACAACCAGCAGCCGCGGTCTCGCCGGCGCCGGCATGGGCGTGGCTGCCGGCGGCGGCGAAATGGCACAGCGCAGCATCCTCGCCTATCAGCGCACCGAGGAGATGACGGCCGACCGCTCGGCGATCACCTATCTCAACGCCACCGGCCAGTCCGGCATGGGCATGCTGAAGACATTCCGCCGCTTCCAGACCGCACTTTCGCTTTCGGGCGCCCAGGTCGATCCGTATCGGATCAGCCATCCGATGCCGCAGGACCGCATCGCCAATCTCGAAGTGCTGGTGAAACAGGACCCCAATGTCGACAGGCCGGACCCGCCCGCGCTGCAGCAGCGCCATGACATGATGCGGGTGAAGATCGCCGTTTACATGGAAGGCCAGGCGGCCGCGTCCCGGCTGATGCGAAAGATGCAAGGAACCCTCGCCGCCCAGTACGGCGACGCCCAGTCGACCTACCTGTTCGGCAACATCGCCGCCGCCCTCGCCAAGACCAATGCACTGATCAAGGCGCAACCGAAGAATGCCTACTTCCAGGAACTGCGCGGCGACATTCTGATGAAAGCCAACAAACCCAAGGAAGCCGCGGACGCCTATGCCAAGGCGGTCAGCCTCGATTCGGCTCGGTCCGGTCTGCTGCCGGTGTCCGTGGGCCAGGCGCTGATGGCCGTCGGCACGCCCGACTCCCTCAAAAAAGCCGTCGTGCAGATCAACAATGGCCTCGGTCGCGACAAGGAAAATTCAGCCGGATATCGCTATCTGGCGCAGGCCTATGGCGAGTTGGGCGACATACCTGGCGCTGAACTTGCCACCGCCGAAAGCCATTTCTATTCCGGCAACTACAAGGATGCGAAGATTTTCGCCATGCGGGCGCAGCAGCAGATGAAACGCGGCGAGCCGCGCTGGCTTCGCGCCCAGGATATCATAAACTACAAGCCGTCAACCAAGATCAAGTGAACCTTCCGGCCCCGCGCCACGACATAGCCAGACCGGAAAACAGGCAGAAGGAACAGGAACGATGAAAAAGGCACTGCTGCTGGGCACCACGGGGGTTGCGGTCGCTCTGGCCATGCTGGCTTTCGGATTCGTTGCCGGAAACCCGCAGATCGCCAAGGCCGGGACCGCACAGCCGGTCGAGACGGCGGCGGCCGATACCAAGATCGACCGCACCGAGGTCGAAGGCATCATCCGCGACTATTTGTTGAAAAACCCGGAAGTTCTTCTGGAGGTCCAGGACGCGCTTGAGGCCAAGCAGAAGGAAGAGCAGCGCATCGCTCATCTCGGCGTGATCAAGGATGCCAAGGACCAGATTTTCAACTCCGCCTTCGACGGCGTCGTCGGCAATCCGACCGGCAAGGTCACCATCGTCGAGTTCTACGACTATAATTGCGGCTTCTGCAAACGTGCCATCGACGACATGAAGGCGCTGACCAAGACCGATCCGGACCTGCGTTTCGTGCTCAAGGAATTCCCCATCCTCGGACCGGATTCGCAGAAGGCGAGCGTGGTCTCGATGGCCTTCCACCTGATGCACCCGGAAAAGTACGGCGAGTTCCACAATGCGTTGCTCGGCGGTCAGGGACGCGCCACCGAGGCGGCGGCCATGAAGGTCGCGCTGTCGCTCGGCGCCGACGAAGCGGCGCTGCGCGAGAAGATGAAGGACCCGACAATCAACGAGGCCCTCGCCAAGACCTACGATCTTGCCAACAAGCTGGCGATCACCGGAACGCCGTCCTATGTCGTCGGCAACGAGGTGGTGTTCGGGGCGCTCGGGCAGGAAGTGCTGGCTGAAAAGATCGAGGCGGCGAAAGCCGCGCTCTGATCTTGCTCGCCAGCTATCTCTCACTGGCACATTTCCGCCTGTTGTGGACAGTGAAAGAACGTACTTGCGCTCTTTCCGCGGGCGGCTATGCCCATTATAGAGGGCCCAGCGCGCCGGCTTGATGACGGCGCTGGGAAAGGTCGGCTTTTTTGAAAACGGTTTTCGTCCTGAACGGTCCCAATCTCAACGCGCTCGGCAAGCGCGAGCCGGGCATCTATGGCGGCAAGACGCTTGCCGCGATCGCCGACGACTGCAAGCAGGCAGGCACGGCGCTGGGGTTCGAGATCGATTTCCGCCAGTCGAACCATGAGGGCGACCTTGTCGACTGGATTCAGGAAGCCGGCGACAAGGCTGTCGGCATCGTCATCAACCCGGGCGCCTACAGCCACACCTCGATTGCCATCCACGACGCCATCCGCGCCGTCGCACCATTGCCGGTGGCCGAAGTTCATCTTTCCAACATCCATGCGCGGGAACCATTCCGCCACGTCTCCATGGTCGCGCCGGTCGCCGTCGGCATGATCTGTGGCTTTGGGCCGCTCGGCTATACGCTGGCGCTACAGGCGCTGGCCGCACGCCTATGACCGGCCAACAAACAGAAGGCTCGAAAATGTCGATAAAGAAGACCGGTGTTGACCAGCAACTGATCCGCGATCTGGCGGGCATACTGAACGACACCAACCTCACCGAGATCGAGGTTGAACTGGGCGACCTGAAGGTGCGCGTCTCGCGGCAGGCGCCGGCCGTTCATGCAATCGCGGCGCCGCAACCGGCCTATGCGCCGGCAGCAGCGCAGGCTGCCGCCGTTGCAGTGCCTGTGGTGGCGGACCTTTCCAAGAATGCGGTCACCTCACCGATGGTCGGCACGGCCTATTTGGCGCCGTCGCCGGACGCCAAGGCATTCATCGAAGTCGGCCAGAAGGTCAAGGAAGGCCAGACGCTGCTGATCATCGAAGCAATGAAGACGATGAACCAGATCCCCTCGCCACGCGCCGGCACGGTGACCGCGATCCTTTTCGAGGATTCGCAGCCGGTCGAATATGGCATGCCGCTCGTCGTGATCGAGTAGAGCGGGCCTGATGTTTCAGAAGATCCTCATCGCCAATCGCGGCGAAATCGCCCTCCGGGTACTGCGCGCCTGCAAGGAACTCGGCATCCAGACGGTGGTGGTGCATTCGACCGCCGATGCCGACGCCATGCATGTGCGGCTCGCGGACGAGAGCGTCTGCATCGGTCCGCCGCCATCGCGCGACAGCTATCTCAACATCCATCAGATCGTTGCGGCCTGCGAAATCACCGGCGCCGACGCCGTGCATCCGGGCTACGGCTTCCTGTCGGAGAACGCCAAGTTCGCCGACATACTGGCCGCGCACAACATCACCTTCATCGGTCCGTCCGGCGACCATATCCGCATCATGGGCGACAAGATCGAGGCCAAACGAACCGCCAAGCGCCTCGGCATTCCGGTTGTGCCCGGTTCGGACGGCGCCGTCACCGACCAAAAAGAAGCCAGGCGCATTGCCGCCGAGATCGGCTATCCCGTGATCATCAAGGCATCGGCCGGTGGTGGCGGGCGCGGTATGAAGGTAGCGCTTACCGAGGCCGACCTTGAGGTCGCCTTGCAGACGGCGAGCACGGAAGCCGGTGCGGCCTTCGGCGACGATGCGGTCTACATCGAGAAATACCTGGAAAAGCCGCGCCATATCGAGGTGCAGGTGTTCGGCGACGGCTTTGGCCGCGGCGTGCATTTCGGCGAGCGCGACTGTTCCTTGCAGCGCCGCCACCAGAAAGTCTGGGAAGAGGCGCCCTCGCCGGCCCTCAATGCCGAAGAGCGCGCCCGTATCGGCGGCATCTGCGCCAAGGCGATTGCCGACCTCGGCTATTCCGGCGCCGGCACGATCGAGTTCCTCTACGAAAATGGCGAGTTCTATTTCATCGAGATGAACACGCGCCTGCAGGTCGAGCATCCGGTGACGGAAGCGATCACCGGCATCGATCTCGTGCATGAGCAGATCCGCGTCGCTTCCGGCGGCGGCCTCTCGGTGAAGCAGGAGGACATCAAGTTCAACGGCCACGCCATCGAATGCCGCATCAACGCCGAGGACCCACGCACCTTCACCCCCTCGCCCGGTACGATCACCCATTTCCACACACCGGGTGGTCTGGGCATCCGCGTCGATTCCGGCGTCTATTCCGGCTACAAGATCCCGCCCTATTACGACAGCCTGATCGGCAAGCTGATTGTACATGGGCGTAACCGCGTCGAGTGCATGATGCGCCTGCGCCGCGCCCTGGACGAGTTCGTCGTCGACGGTATCAAGACGACGCTGCCGCTGTTTCGCGATCTCGTCGGCAATGCCGACATCGCCAATGGCGATTATGACATCCACTGGCTGGAAAAATACCTGGCCAAGGAAGAGTAGCGCGGAGACGCGATGACCCGCCCCTACGCGCCCGGCTATCGCATCCCCACCGACCTGCTGCTCAAGGCCTACGCCTCGGGCGTCTTCCCAATGGCAGAAAGTGCCGGCGACCCGGAGGTGTTCTGGGTGCGGCCGGAGACACGTGGCATCATCCCGCTTGACGGCTTTCACACGCCGAAAAGTCTCTGGAAAACGATCAAGAAACATCCCTTCGACATCCGTTTCGATTTCGATTTCGAGGCGACCATCGACGGCTGCGCCGAAAAGCGCGCGGAGCGGCGCTCGACCTGGATCAATGCGCCGATCCGCGAAGCCTATATCGAGTTGCATCGGATAGGCCATTGTCATTCGGTCGAAGCGTGGCGTGAGGACCGGCTGGTCGGCGGCCTCTATGGCGTGTCGCTCGGCCGGGTGTTTTTTGGCGAGAGCATGTTCGCCAGAGAGACGGACGCTTCCAAGACCTGCCTCTTCTACCTCGTCGAGCGTTTGAAGGCGCGGGGCTTTGCTCTGCTTGATACGCAGTTCACCACCGAGCACCTCAAGCGGTTCGGCGCGGTCGACGTGCCGCGCGGCAAGTATGAGAAGATGCTCGCCGATGCGTTGAAGGGCGAGGCAATATTCTATCCCTGAGGATTGAGCCTACTTCCCGGTAGCGGCTTCCAATGGCGTTTGCGAATGGAACATCATCTTCCAGCCGTTGGCGCGATGGACGTAGCCGGTGCTGACCAGCGCGGCATAAGCCTCGCCATTTTCCCGTGTCGCACGCGCCTCGTAAGTCAGCATGATGATGTCGCTGCCCGGCTCGATAATGCCCTTGAGATCCATTCGCAGGTTGCGCCAGCGGTTGGGCTTGGCCGCGGTCTTGGCCAGATCCGCATTGTCCATCGCCTGTGCCATCTGCGGAAATGCCACCAGGCATTCGGTGTCGGCGTTGGCCGCGTAGTAGGCGGAGTCGCCCGTCCAGAATCCCTTTTCGAGTTCCAGCAATTCGGCCTTGCTAGCCGTGATCCGTTTGCTGTCTGACATCGGAAGATCCTCCTTACGCATGAATGTGCGCTCGTCCGTGGCCCAACGCATTGTGGCCAGGACGGTTCCGGGGGATCAGTTGGTGTCGGTAGTATCGGGTTCCGAAGCGTCCGGCTCCGTCACATCAGGCGTTGTGACGTCCGGAGTGGTCGCGGCTTCCGGTTTGGCTGCGGCGGGCTTGGGGGCCTCCGCTTTGGTTGCGTCAGCCTTGGCTCCGTCGGGCGCCGGCACATCCGACTTCTGCTTGCAGGCCTTCAGCCAGACGTCGTAGACGGCATGCTCGACGGCGTTGAGGCCGGGGCTTTCAGCGAACATCCAGCCGGTGAAGATGCGGCGGATCTTGCGGTCGAGCGTGATCTCGTCGACCTCGACGAAGGAATCGGTCTTCGGCGCCTCCGCCTGCGGCCGCGAATAGCAGACGCGCGGCGTCACCTGCAAAGCGCCGAACTGCACCGTCTCGTCGATATAGACATCGAAGGTGATGATCCGGCCGGTGATCTTGTCGATACCGGCAAACTCGGCAACGGCATTGGTAACCCGGTCCGCTCCCGCGGGCGGCGCCGGTGCGGGTGCCGCGGGCTCAGGCGAAGCGGCGAAGGCCACGGTGCTGACGGCAAGACCGGCGGCTAGCGCCAGACTGGCCGATATTGAGTAAGAAAAGCTCATGCAAAGATACCGGTGGTTCGCGCCCGGGTGATTCTGTCGATCGCCAAGGCTAGTCGCCGTTTTCTGATCAGCAAGCAGCTAAACACCAATTGTGGCGATAAAGGACCGGCTTGCACCCTGTCGCTACGACCCGGGTGTCCAGGCATCGTAGTCGCCGGTGACCTGCGGGCGATGCTGATTGGTGAGCACCGAGCCCTTCGGGCGATAGGCCGCCGGGCTGCCGGTCAGATTGGGCTGATGCGGCTTCTGCCAGTCGCGTGGCTTGTAGTCCTCGCTGGACGGCGCGACGTCGACACGGTGGTGCATCCAGCCGTGCCAGCCGGGCGGTATCGCCGAAGCTTCCGAATAATTGCGGTAGATGACCCAGCGGCGCGTGCGGCCTTCCGAATCGATGCCGCCTTCGTAGTAAAAATTGCCGGTCTCGTCCTGGCCGACCTTCTTGCCATACCGCCACGTGTGCAGGCGGGTTCCTATCGTCTGGCTGTTCCACCAGGTGAAAAACTGCGTAAGGAAAGTCTTCATTTCAAAACCCTCGCGCCAGCAGCGCCCGTTTCCTGCTTATGGCGTCAGGCCTTGCCGAAGGCAAGGCTTTTGCCACGGCGTGTGCGCAAATGGCTTTCCTGAAACCCGACACAAGCCTGTGATCCTGCCGGTGGCTGCATGCACGCTTGCCAAGCCTTTGCGGTGTTTCTAAAGCTCTGCGCGCCCATGCTTGTATCCAGCCCGGCTTGAGGCCAAAGGAGGTGACGATTGGCCACGGAATTGCCGACCACCGACATGCGCATCAGCGCCGAGGCGATTCGCCACCGCAAGGGCGGCACGCCGATCGTTTGCCTGACCGCCTATACCTATCCCATCGCCCGTCTGCTTGATCACCATGTCGATCTGCTTCTGGTCGGTGACAGTGTCGCCATGGTCCTCCATGGCCACAAGACGACACTGGGTGCCTCCCTGGAGATGATGATCGCGCATGGGCAAGCCGTGATGCGCGGCTCGGCCAGTGCCTGCGTCGTCGTCGACCTGCCGGCTGGCAGCTATGAGGTCACGGCAGCACTTGCCGTCGCCTCGGCGCGGCGGGTCGTCGACGAAACCGGCTGCCAGGCGGTGAAGCTCGAAGGCGGCGTCGAAATGGTTAGCCAGATCGCGGCCATCGTCGCCGCCGGCATTCCGGTCATGGGGCATATCGGCCTGCAGCCGCAATCGGTCGAGAAGGACGGCGGCTACAAGATCAAAGGCCGCACCGAGGAGGCTGTTGCGGCATTGCTTCGCGATGCGCTCGCCGTCGAGAACGCCGGGGCTTTCTCGGTGGTCATCGAAGGCACGGTCGAGAGGGTCGCCGCCGATATCAGCCGCCGCCTCGCCATTCCAACCATCGGCATCGGCGCCAGCGGCGACTGCGACGGCCAGATCCTGGTCATCGACGACATGGTCGGGCTGACCGTCGATCGCGTGCCGAAATTCGTCAAGGAATACGCCGACCTGCGCAGCGCGATCTCGCATGCCGCAAAGAGCTATGCAGCAGAAGTGCGAAACCGGACCTTCCCGGGCCCCGGCCATGTCTTTTCGGCGACAAACAGCAGGGATGACGCATGAGCCAACCCGTCGTCGTCGACAGCGTTGCCGCACTTCGCACGCAAATCCATGACTGGCGCCGTGACGGCCTTCGTGTCGCCATGGTGCCGACCATGGGCGCTTTGCACGACGGGCACATCTCGCTGGTCAGGATCGCGCTCGAAAAAGCCGAGCGCTGCGTCGTGTCGATCTTCGTCAACCCGACACAGTTCGCGCCGAGCGAAGACCTCGACAAGTACCCGCGCCAACTCGCCCGCGATCTCGACCGGCTCGGCGCGGCAAAGGCCGACCTTGCTTTCACACCGACGGTTGGCGAGATGTATCCCGCCGGCTTCGCCACGAAAATCTCAGTCGGCGGCCCCTCCGCCGGGCTCGAATCGGACTTTCGGCCGACCTTTTTCGAAGGCGTCGCCACTGTCGTGGCAAAGCTCCTCCTGCAGGCAACGCCCGACTTTGCGGTCTTCGGCGAGAAGGACTACCAGCAGCTTTGCGTTGTGAGGCAGCTCTGCGGCGATCTCGACCTGCCCGTCGAGATCGTCGGCGCCCCGACGATACGCGACGCGCATGGTCTCGCCATGTCGTCACGCAACGCCTATCTCGATGAGGCCGAACTGAAGGTCGCCCGCCAACTCAACGTGATATTGCGCAAAACGGCTGCGGCCCTGGCGGCAGGCGCCGACCAGAGCGACGCAACCGAAGAGGCCAGCCGCGACCTCATCGCCGCCGGTTTCCAGAAGGTCGACTATGTCGAGGCACGCGAAAGCCTGACGCTTGCGCCATGGCGTCGAAACCGCGAAGGGCGTCTTCTCGCAGCAGCATGGCTCGGCAAGACCAGGCTAATCGACAATGTGGGGGTTCCCGCTGCCTAGCGAAGGCTCGATCCTCCGCGGCGGATTGCTGCCGCGCCTAGCTCTCGCTCTTTTGCCGGCCGGCCCTGACGATCAGGTGTCCCGCGACGATCCCAACCACCCCGGCAAAGGCTTTCACCAATGCATCGATGAGGCGTGCATGGCGACCGGGATCAATGAGCTGAAGCAGTTCCAGCATGCCGGCGATCACAGCCACAAAGATCACCACTTGATACAGTCGGTTGGGGAAGCCGACCGCCAGGGCGAAGCCCAGCAGGACATAAGCCATGGCACGCTCGACATTTGCTTCAGCGAGATGCGGCCGCATCTGGATCGGCGACAAGGTCGCGAAAATGATGATGGCGAGCAGCGCCAGCGCCGCAGTGCGGAACAATTTGGTCATGGCCCTTGCATATCCGTGGTGAGCCGGCACGGCAAACGCCGCGATGACGCATGGCCGGATCGCGGCCGCCATTGCTGCCCGCCAGTGGCCTTCGCCGAACTATTCCTCGGTCGGCATATGCAGATACATCGACTGGATGCCGACACGGCCCGGTCCGGTGAATCGGTTGACGATGAAATTCATGTTGGCGCCGAAGAAGCCGCTCGACAGGCGATCGATCTTGGTTTCCATCCTGACCGAGGCATCCTTGAACAGCCAGCCGCCTGGTTCGATGTCGATGGTTTCGCCGGCGGCGAGCGTCTTTTCGAAGACGTTGCCATAGCCGTGCAGCCAGACGATGCCATCGCCGGAATCACCGCGAAAGCGGTCGATGAAAAAGCCGCTCTGGCCGAACAGCATCGTCGCCAGGCCGCGCACCCGTTCGAAGGTGTAGTCGACATTGCCGGTGGCGGCGAGAAACTGGTGCTCGCGCACCTGGATCTCCTCGCCGTGCCTGAGATGGATCGGCACGATGTGGCCCGGCCCATCGCGGCTGAAGGCAACGATGCCCGCCCCCGACGCCTCGGTGACGAAGATCTGCATGCCGGCCATCATCCGCTTCAGCGCGCCCTTCAGCGATTTCAGGCCGATGGTGATGGTGGAATTCTTCCACAAAAGGATGTGGTGCTCGAAATAGACCGGCATGCGCGTGACATCGACCGAAAGCACCGGCACCAGCTCGCCCGCTATATGATAGGTGACGCCGCCAAAGGTCTCGTCCGACACCTGTGTCGGCATCAGTTCCGGCAAGCTTGGCATGACGATTCCCCAAGCTGCCTCGCATGCCACCGGTCAAACACCGATCATGGCTGGGGTCAGCGGCCACAGCTTTGCGCTCGATATTTGCGCCGTCAAATGAAAGCCGTGCGCTCGAGGGTCCACTCGCAACAACGTGATGCAATCGCGCGATCATCGAGCGCTCAGGCGGTCAGCATCCGCTCAAGAATCAACGCAGCAATACCGGACTGCGCCGGCCCATAATTGTCGGCCCGGCCAATCTCGGCAAAACCGTTGGCCAGATAGAAGGCGACCGCACGCCTGTTCTGCTCCACGACCTCGATGCGTAGAGAGCGGGCTTCCGGAAAATTCTCGATCACCTCATCGAGCAACATCCCGCCGATGCCCCGGCCTTGCAGGTCGGGTGCGACATGGAGCTGTTGCAGGTCGACCACGGTGCCGCCTTCGACGCTTTCGGCATAGGCGACGCCGCCGATGCGCTTGCCGTCGTCGGCGACCAGGAATTCGGCATTCGGCCGCTCAAGGCTAGCTCTCAATTTCGCCGGCGAACACCAATCCTCGATGACCCGGTCGATCCGATCAGGGCCATAGACCGCGTCATAGGTCGTGTGCCAGGTTTCGACCAGCAGCGCCCGGATGGCCGTCAGATCACGTTCACCTGCGGTGCGGACAAACACCGCGCTACTCGATGCCCAGCTTGGTCTTGACGAGGTCGTTGACCGCTTGTGGATTGGCCTTGCCGCCGGTCACCTTCATCACCTGGCCAACGAACCAACCGGCCATGCTCGGCTTGGCGCGCGCCTGTTCGACCTTGTCGGGGTTGGCTGCGATCACCTCGTCTACGGCCTTCTCGATGGCGCCGGTGTCGGTGACCTGCTTCATGCCACGGCTCTCGACCAGCTGGCGCGGATCGCCGCCCTCATTCCAGACGATCTCGAACAGGTCCTTGGCGATCTTGCCGGAAATGGTGCCGTCCTTGATCAGATCGATGACCGCGCCAAGCTGCTCGGGAGAAACCGGAGCGTTTTCAATGTCTTTTCCGGCCTTGTTCAATTGCCCGAGCAGATCGTTGATGACCCAGTTGGCGGCGAGCTTGCCGTCGCGGCCGGCGGCCACCTTCTCGAAATAGTCGGCGATCGGCTTTTCCGAAACCAGGATCGAGGCGTCATAGACCGACAGGCCGAGCGACGCGATCAGCCGCGCCTTCTTGTCGTCTGGCAGTTCCGGCAATTCCTTGGCCAGCGCATCGACATAGGCCTGGTCGAATTCCAGCGGCAAGAGGTCCGGATCGGGGAAGTAGCGGTAATCATGCGCCTCTTCCTTGGAGCGCATCGAACGCGTCTCGCCCTTGACGGCGT
Organism: Mesorhizobium sp. M7A.F.Ca.US.007.01.2.1; assembly: GCF_003998165.1. Classification (NCBI taxonomy): domain Bacteria; kingdom Pseudomonadati; phylum Pseudomonadota; class Alphaproteobacteria; order Hyphomicrobiales; family Phyllobacteriaceae; genus Mesorhizobium; species Mesorhizobium sp. M7A.F.Ca.US.007.01.2.1. The sequence continues at coordinate 14,201 of NZ_RZQP01000150.1, forward strand.
CGAACAGCCGCGTCTCCTGGTCGATCTTGCCGCCATCCTCGAGAATGGCGATCTGCCGGCGCGCCTCGTAGTCGATGGCCTGGCCGATGAAGCGGATCGAGTTGACGTTCTTGATCTCGCAGCGCGTGCCGAACTCGCCGCCCGGCTTGCGCACCGAAACGTTGACGTCGGCGCGCATCGAACCTTCGTCCATGTTGCCGTCGCAGGTGCCGAGATAGCGCACGATGGTGCGCAGCTTGGTGACATAAGCCTTGGCTTCGTCGGCCGAGCGCATGTCGGGCTTGGAGACGATCTCCATCAGCGCCACGCCGGAGCGGTTGAGGTCGACATAGGACATGGTCACATGCTGGTCGTGCATCGACTTTCCGGCATCCTGCTCCAGATGCAGCCGCTCGATACCGACCTCGATGTCCTCGAATTCGCCCTGACGATCGGGGCCAACGGAAACGATTACCGTGCCCTCGCCGACGATCGGCTGCTTGAACTGCGAGATCTGGTAGCCCTGCGGCAGGTCTGGATAGAAGTAGTTCTTCCGATCGAAGACCGACTTGTGGTTGATCTGCGCTTTCAGCCCAAGGCCGGTGCGGATCGCCTGCTTGACGCATTCCTCGTTGATGACCGGCAGCATGCCGGGCATCGCCGCATCGACCAGGCTGACATTGGCGTTGGGCGCCGCGCCGAAAGCGGTCGAGGCGCCGGAAAACAGCTTTGCTTCCGATGTAATCTGGGCATGGACCTCGAGGCCGATGATGATCTCCCAGTCGCCGGTGGCACCGGAAACAAGGCGCTTGGCGTCGGGCGTGCGGGTGTCGATGAGGGACATGGTGGCCTGCGTATTGGAACTGCGGATAATGCGTTTCGCACACTTTGGTGTGCAACTTCGCTAGTGCAAACCGCCAAAAGAGACAAGCGCCCAAAAAACACAAGCGCAAAGCCGCGGACTGGCCTTTTCAGCCGCGTTCGCCTATAGGAGGTCCATTCCAATGGAGAGTGGATGTCCACTTACGCTCAGTCCCGGTAAGGCCCTGACCTCTTGGCGAGGCAGGGCAGAAAAC
>NZ_RZQP01000151.1:0-15251 GCF_003998165.1 Mesorhizobium sp. M7A.F.Ca.US.007.01.2.1
GCGTTTTCGAGGAAACTGCGCAGGCCGCTGCCGGCCTTGGCGCTTCCGGTATCATGCTGTCGGGCTGCGACGCCTTTGACAGCCAGCTAAGCGTCGGCAGCGGCCTGCGCAGTTTCCTCGAAAACGCCAATGGCCTGACATACCGGGCGCAACGCCTGCTCGCCGGACGCGGTGCGCTGGCGCCGGAATTCACCGAGGCCGATATCCGCCAGCCGCAGCGGCCGAACGGCGTCACCGCTCCCGATGACGACGTCTACAAGGGCCTGCTCGCCAACAATTTCGCCGACTGGCGTCTGGAAGTGACGGGTCTTGTCGAAAAGCCGCTGTCGCTCAGCCGCGAGCAGCTCCAGAACATGCCAAGCCGCACCCAGATCACCCGCCATGACTGCGTCGAAGGCTGGAGCTGCATAGCCAAATGGACCGGCACGCCGCTGTCGCTGGTGCTGGACCAGGCGGTGGTCAAACCGCAGGCGCGCTATGTCATGTTCCATTGCCTCGACACGATCGACCGCAGCCTGTCGGGCGACATCAAATATTACGGCACCATCGACCTCATCGATGCCCGTCACCCGCAGACGATCCTCGCCTACGGCCTGAACGGCAAGCCGCTGCCGGTCGAGAACGGCGCGCCGCTGCGGGTTCGCGTCGAGCGCCAGCTCGGCTACAAGATGCCGAAATATCTCTACAAGATCGAACTGGTCGACGGCTTTGCCGATGTCGGCGGTGGCAGGGGCGGCTATTGGGAAGACAATGGCTATGACTGGTACGGCGGGATCTGAGCTGCACACCGCAAATCCGGCGCTGAAGATGCTAGCCTAGCGAGCGGCGAAACAGCTCGCCTTTTCCGGCAATCTGCTCGCCAATGCCGCCAAGCCGCAGCATATGCCAGGCAAGTGCATGGTTGCTGGAGGTGACCGGTTTCCCCAACTCCTTCTCGACCTCCTCGATGATGCGGGCAACGCGCATGCTGGTGCAGGAAACGAACACCGCATCACAGTCGCTCGACGCACCGATTTCCAAGATGGCCTGCTTGACCGATGCCGGCGTGATGCGTGCAACGACATTGTCGTCCGCCTCGTTGAAGGAGCCCATGACCGGAATATCCATCCCCCGCGCCATCAGCGATGCCCGCAGCGAATGATTGATTTTCGCCAAGTAAGGGGTGAGCAGCGCGATCCTCGAGACCCCCAGGGCCTTCAGCGCGGCGCGTGCCGCGGTCACCGGATTGGTCACCTGCACACCAGGCAGCACCTCGTGAACGCGCTCGGCAACCTTATCCTCGCCGATGACCAGCGCTCCCGACGTGCAGGCAAAGCCGATCACATCGAACTTGACGTCGGGCAAGAGTCCCACCGTTGCCGGGATTACCGCCGACATTTTCATCAGGTTTTCCGGTGTGATCTCGACATCGCTGTAGAGCCGCGCCTCGTACAGCGCGATGTCGCGCGCGGGCAGCGCATACCGGAATTCATCCTCGATGGTCTGGTCGGTCCGCAGCACGAGCAGGCCGAGATTGGCGCGCGTGCCGATACCGTCATCGGTCTTGAAGGGAATGTGTTCCTTGTCGAGGACAAGCGTGTCGTCGGCGCGGCTAACCGGGGCGTCCATGGCGCAGTCCCCTCCCTGATGCCAATCAGAATTGTCGACAATAGAAACGGCGATATTGCCGAAACTGTCAAGGGCTCTGTGCAGATCCTGGGAACCGGTAAACGCCTGAATTTTGCGCTTGCGCGGATCGCTTGTCCGTCGCCGACCCATTCACCGTTGACAGGGATCGGCGTCTTCCTATTGAATTGTCGACAATAGGAACACAGCCCTTCGGGACAGCAATGCGCGTATTGATCTTGGGCGGCGGCGTGGTCGGGATCACCACCGCTTATCAGTTGCAAAAGGACGGCCACGCGGTCACTGTTCTCGAGCAGGCACCGCAGGTGGCCGAGGGCGCGAGCTGGGCAAATGCAGGCATGATCGCGCCCGGTCACTCCTTCGTCTGGTCATCACCAGCCGCGCCAAAAATCCTGCTGAAGTCGCTGTTCCTGAAAGACCAGGCGCTTCGCTTCAAACTTTCCGCCGACCCGCATCTCTACAGCTGGTCGCTGCGCTTCCTCAGGGAATGCACGGCCGCCAAAGCGCGTCGCAACACCCTCCTCAAACATCGGCTTGCGGTCCATTCCCAATCGGTCCTGCAGGCGGTCGTCAGGGAGGAATCGATCCAATACGACAGGACCTCGGCCGGCATCCTTTACTTCCACCGCAGCCGTCAGGCGCTCGACAAGGGCGTCGCCAACATGCGCCTGCTGGAGGCCGACGGCCAGGAGATCCGCATTGTCGACGCACAGGAAATCATTGACCGCGAGCCGGCGCTGGCTTCGTCGCGCGGCAGCATTGCCGGCGGCATAATGTGTCCAACCGATGAAACCGGCGACGCCGCCAAGTTCACGCGCGCGCTGGCGGCCATCGTCGAAACGAGGGGCGGCAAGATCCTGACAAGCACGAGGATCGTCGGGATCGAACGCAGGAATGACGCGATCATCCGGGTCGTCACCGACAAGGGAGAATTTCTGGCCGACACCTACGTTCTGTGTCTCGGCGCCGAAAGCCCGATCCTCGCCCGCAAGATCGGCCTTGGTTTGCCGATCTATCCGGTCAAAGGATATTCCCTGACCATTCCCATCGTCGACCCGGCGCTGGCTCCAAAACTCCCCGTCATCGATGAGCACAATCTCGTTGCCATCACGCCGATGGGCGATCGCATCCGCGTCACCGCCACCGCGGAATTCGCGGGCTATGATCGCAGCCACAAGCCTTCGGATTTCGCCTTCATGAAGCGCGTCACGCAGGACCTGTTCCCGCGCGGTATCGCCTATGATCGCGCCGAAATGCGGGCCTGCCTGAGACCCATGACGCCCGACAATCTGCCGATCCTCGGCCTGCGCAACATCAAGAACCTCTGGCTGAACACCGGCCACGGCCATATTGGATGGACGATGGCGCATGGATCGGCCCGCATCGTCGCCGACCTGATCGCCGGCCGGGCTGCGCCGATCGCCCTCGACGGTATCCTTCCCACACAGGCGCGGTTCGCCGAACCAAGCGCCGCAAAGGCTTGACCGACGCCATGCTCCGACCCACCAGGCACAGCAACCAGGACGACGATGCGGCGTTGGCATCCAAGCCGATCAAGACCGGCCCGCGCGTCTATGAAGAGATCCGTCGCATGGCGATGGACTATCGCTTCAAGCCGAACGAGCGCATCAACGAAGTGGCGCTTGCCGCGAGGCTGAATGTCAGCCGCAGCCCGATCAGGGAGGCCCTCCAGCGGCTGGTCACGGAGGAACTCATCACCTTCCAGACCAATCGCGGCTTCTTTTGCCGCGGCTTCGATGTCGACGAGGTCGTCAATCTTTCCGACGTGCGGGCGGTGCTTGAGGAGCGCTCCGTCAGGCTGGCGATCCAGCGCGCGACCAATGAAGAGCTCGCCGCGCTCGTCGACTGGTGGACGCTCACCATGGCGCGCGCCGACTCGTTTTCCAGCGCCGAGCTGACCGCCAGGGACGAGGAGTTTCACATCCGCATCGCCAGGCTGTCAGGCAATCCCGAACTGGCGCGCATGCTCGAAGGCATCAACACGCGCATCCATTTCGTTCGCAAGATCGAAGTGGAGAAGCACCGGCGACTGTCGACAACCTACACCGAACACAGCGAAATCGCCCGAGCCATGGTAACCCGCGATGCCGACACGGCCGCAAGGCTCATGCATGACCACATCGACATCAGTGTCGCCGATGCCATGTCGACCGTCCGGGAAGGCCTGGCCCGGATATACGTCGACGTCGATCAGATCTGACCAGCATCCCGGATCCGATTAAGCAATCCCTGGCCGGTCAGGCAACCTTGTCGAGCAGCGGCCTGAGCGCCGGGTGAATTTCCGGCGAGGCGTGCTTGATCAGGGTCAGCAGCGCGCGTTCGTTCTCGTAAAGTGGCCTGTCGACGCCGATATGTTCGATCAGCCAGCCGGCTTCGCCGGCATCGATCGTCTCGGCACGGCGGGCCAGGGCCTCGGCCGCCCTGTTCTTGGCTTCCCATTCGGCTTCGATGTCGCCAGGAGATCGGTAGGCCTCCATGATGCCGGCAAGCCCGCCGGAGATCATGCGGCTGAAGAAGCCGCCGATTTCCGGATCGGCATGTTCGAGGAAGGCGTCATGGCGCAGCGCCACGTCGCGCGTCGGTGCTTCGTAGCCGGCCGAGCACATGACGAAATTGGCGATCGCCTTGACGAACAGCTCGTTCCAGGACGGATCGTTTTGTCCTTGAGCAGTCCGCTCGTTGATCTTGAGCAGCACCTCGGCCTCGGCGCGCGTGATGGCGATGTTGCCGTCGCCGCCATGGGCATGGAGTATCCGGCGCAAAAGCTCGACCTCCGCCTGCGCGACGAGGCCCGGAGCCAGCGCGCCGCCGAGCATCAGCGGCCCCTTGCCGTCAATGACGGCATGCGCCACCTGCTCCAGCGCATACACACAAAGCTGGGCCGGCGACGATTTCGCCTGTTCCAGCACATGCACCAGCAATTCGAGTTCGGTCCGGCTGTCGACCATGCCGTCGCGCGAGATCGTGCGGATCAGCCAGTCGGCATTGTCCTGCGAGATATAGCCCGATGGCTTTTCCTGGTGGACGATATAGTCGGTGACCGCCTCAATGAAGAAGGGCGGCCATTCCTGGCATTTGTCCTTCGCCGTGGCATCGAGCGCGAACAGCGCCTCGGCCTCGCCACGCGTCACGACGCCGTCGCCGAACACTTCATGGCGCAACATCGCCACGTCCTCCGCGGCGATGCGGCTTTTCGAGGTCAGCCCGGCCACCGGCGCGCTCATGATCAATTCGCCCATTTGTCGTCCCCGTCCGCCGTCGCCAAGCGCCGGCCCCATAGCGTCACACAAGCCAACATATCAGCAGTGTCTTGAAAAACCGGCAAACGGCGTGGTTAGTGAAGACTTGTCGCCAACGCATGTCGCCTGACAGCGTGCCGCGGTTTGAAGAACGACATGCACGCGCTTTAGATGTTGCTGACAGGTGACAAGCCGTCGCGCGCAAGCTATGGATGGCGCGTCGAGGACTCAGGGTCTTGAGTCCTACCTGTTTGCGGGAGAGAACAGCGAGAGCTGTCGCCGAAGGGGAAATCGCCCGAAATCTCTCAGGCAAAAGAACCGTAGACGGGAAAGACACTCTGGAAAGTCGGGGCTTGCCCCCGCGCCGAAGGTGTAAGCGCCGCTGACAGAGTTCCGGCTGCGCGAGTCTCTCAGGCTTCAGACAGAGGGGCACGGACTGGTCGCCATTCGCGACCGATTGCGTGCGACTCTGGAGACGACATGGCGGGCGACGACACAAAACACCTTCCCCTTGAAGATATCCATATGGCCGCCGGTGCGCGCTTCGGCGCCTTTGCCGGCTGGTCGATGCCGCTGACCTATCCGGCCGGCGTCATGAAGGAACACCTTCACACCCGCGAGCAGGCCGGCCTGTTCGACATCTCGCACATGAAGCTGTTCGAGGTCAGCGGACCGGAAGCGGCGGCACTGCTCAACCGTGCTTGCCCACTGGATGCCGGCGCGCTCGAAATCTCGCAATCCAAACTGTCCTTTTTCCTCAACGAAGCAGGCGGCATCCTCGACGACCTGATCGTCACCAGGCTTAGCGATGCCAGGTTCATGGTGGTCGCCAATGCCGGCAACGCCGTAGCCGACGAAAAGCATTTGCGTGCACTTGCCGCGGATTTCGACGCCAGGATCGAGCCGCTCGACCGCGTCTTCCTGGCCATCCAGGGTCCTGAAGCCTGGGCCGCCCTTTCCCGCGCCGGCATCGAGACCGGCTCGCTGCTGTTCATGCATGGGGTCGAACCGCGCAAGAACTGGTTCATGAGCCGGTCGGGCTATACCGGCGAGGACGGGTTCGAGATCGGCTTGCCGGAGGCCGATGCACGCGACCTCGTCGCGAAGCTGCTCGGAGACGAGCGCGTGCTGTGGATCGGCCTGGCTGCGCGCGACAGCCTGCGCCTGGAGGCCGGTCTCTGCCTGCATGGCCAGGACATCACACCGGAAACCGACCCGGCCAGCGCCGCCTTGATGTGGGCAATTCCAAAGGACATCCGCGCTTCCGGCACTTTCATCGGCGCCGATGCGCTCCGCGCCGCGGTGGAACGAGGACCCGCGCAAAAGCGCGTCGGTTTGAAGCCGGAAGGCCGCCAGCCGGTGCGTGGCGGTGCCGCGCTCTTCGACGCCGACGGCAACCCGGCCGGCCATGTCACGTCGGGCGGCTTCGGCCCCTCGGCCGGCCATCCGGTCGCCATGGGCTATGTCTCGACACCTCTGGCAAAGCCCGGAATTCGGGTTTTCGCCGATGTGCGCGGCACGAAAATCCCAGTCGATATCAGCTCCCTGCCCTTCACACCGCATCGCTACCGAAAAGGATGATCTCAATGGCAACGACCTATTTCACATCAGATCACGAGTGGCTCCGCGTCGAGGGCGGCATCGCCACGGTCGGCATCACTGATTACGCGCAGGAGCAGCTCGGCGACCTCGTCTTCGTCGAACTGCCGGAGACGGGAAAGAAATTGACCAAGGGCGACACCGCCGTCGTGGTCGAATCCGTCAAGGCGGCGTCCGATGTCTATGCACCAGTCGACGGCGAGATCACCGAGGCCAACGGCACGCTGTCGTCGGATCCGTCACTGGTCAATTCGGCCGCAACAGGGGCCGGCTGGCTGTGGAAGATGAAGCTTGCCGACGAAAGCCAGCTCGCCGGTCTCATGGATGAGGCCGCCTACAAAGCCCATATCGGTTGATATCAGGACTTATTGAGATGACCGCAGCACCCTACCCCTTCTCGGCCCGCCATATCGGTCCCGGCCTCAACGATACCAGAGCCATGCTGGCCGCCATCGGCGTGCCCTCGATCGAGACGCTGATCAGCCAGTCCGTCCCGAAGTCGATCCGGCTCGATCGGCCGCTTGCCCTGCCGGCACCAGCGAGCGAGGCGGAAGCGCTGGCTGAGCTTTCGGCTGTCATGGCCGGGAATACGGTGCTGAAGAGCTTCATCGGCGCCGGTTATCACGGCGTCCATGTGCCGCCGGTTATCCAGCGCAATCTGTTCGAGAACCCGGCCTGGTATACGGCCTACACGCCCTATCAGGCCGAGATCAGCCAGGGCCGGCTGGAAATGCTGTTCAACTTCCAGACCCTGGTCACCGAACTGACCGGCCTGCCGGTGGCATCGGCGTCGCTGCTGGATGAAGCAACCGCCGTGGCCGAGGCGGTCGGCATTGCACTGCGCCATCACCGCGACAAGCGCACCAAGGTAGCACTTGCCGGCACGCCGCACCCGCAGACGCTGGACGTGGTGCGCACCCGCGCCGAGCCGCTCGGCATCGAGATCGATGGCGAGACGATCGACGACAACACCGCCGCCCTGCTTGTCTCCTGGCCGGATACATTTGGCGTCTATGGCGACCACAAGGCAGCGATCGACAAGGCACACGCGACCGGCGCTCTCGTCGTCTTCATCGCCGACCCGCTCGGCCTGACGCTGACCGACGCGCCGGCCAAGCTTGGCGCCGACATCGCAGTCGGCCCGATGCAGCGCTTTGGCGTGCCGATGGGCTTTGGCGGCCCGCACGCGGCCTATTGCGCCGTCTCCGACAGGCTGACGCGGCTGATGCCTGGCCGCCTGGTCGGCCAGTCCACCGACAGCAAGGGCCGGCCCGGATACCGGCTTGCCTTGCAGACGCGTGAGCAGCATATCCGCCGCGACAAGGCGACCTCCAACATCTGCACCGCGCAGGCGCTGCTCGCCAATATGGCGACCGCCTATGCCATCTGGCACGGCCCCGCCGGGCTGCAGGCGATTGCCGGGCGCATCCACACGCTGGCCAATCGTCTTGCCGCCGGGCTCAAAGCAGCAAACATCTCCGTGCTCGGTTCAAGCCGCTTCGACACGGTGACGGCCGAGGTGAAGGGCAAGGCAGCTTCGATCGCCGCCGCCGCTGAAAAGGGCGGCAGATTGCTGCGTGCCGTCGATGCCGACCACATCGGCATCGCCTTCGACGAAACCTCCACCGAGGCCGATCTCGACGCAATCGCGGCCCTGTTCGGCGCCAAGGCTGGCGCCTCCGCCGACAGCACGGTGCCCGGCAAGCCGCGCGGCAAGGAGTTCCTGACCCAGCCTGTTTTCCACGAAAACAAGTCGGAAACCGAGATGATGCGCTTCCTGCGCCGGCTGGCCGACAAGGACCTGGCGCTCGACCGCGCCATGATCCCGCTGGGATCCTGCACCATGAAGCTCAACGCCGCCGCCGAGATGATGCCGGTGAGCTGGCCGAGCATTGCCAATCTGCACCCTTTCGCCCCGGCCGCGCACTCGGCAGGCTACCGCGCCATGATCGGCGAGCTGGAGGGCTGGCTGTCGGAGATCACCGGCTTCGACGCCGTCACATTGCAGCCCAATGCCGGCAGCCAGGGCGAATATGCCGGACTGCTCGCCATCCGCGGCTATCACCGCTCTCGCGGCGACAACCACCGCACCGTCTGCCTGATCCCCTCCTCGGCGCATGGCACCAATCCCGCGAGCGCGGCGATGGCTGGCATGAACGTCGTCGTCGTGCGCTGCACCGAAGACGGTAACATCGACATGGACGACATGAAGGCCAAGGCGACTGAGCATGCGCAAAATCTCGCAGCGCTGATGTTCACCTATCCCTCGACGCATGGCGTGTTCGAGGAAGGCGCACGCGATCTCTGCGCGCTGATCCATGAGCATGGCGGCCAGGTCTATTTCGACGGTGCCAACCTCAACGCGCTGGTCGGGCTTGCCCGTCCCGGCGACATCGGCGCCGATGTCTGCCATATGAACCTGCACAAGACCTTCTGCATTCCGCATGGCGGCGGCGGACCCGGCATCGGGCCGATCGGCGTCAAGGCGCATTTGAAGCCGTATTTGCCCGGCCATGTCACCGAAGGCTCGGCGCACGCCGTCTCCGCCGCCCCCTTCGGCAGCGCCTCGATCCTGCCGATCACCTGGATGTATATCCGCATGATGGGCGCCTCGGGCCTGAAGCAGGCGACCGAAACAGCGATCCTTTCCGCCAACTACATCGCAACGCGGCTCGGTGCGCATTTCCCGGTGCTCTACAAGGGCAGGCAGGGACGCGTCGCGCATGAATGCATCCTCGACACCCGTGTGCTCAAGGAGAGTGCAGGCATCAGTGTCGACGATGTCGCCAAGCGGCTGATCGATTATGGTTTTCACGCGCCGACCATGTCCTTCCCGGTCGCCGGCACGCTGATGGTGGAGCCGACCGAGTCCGAGCCCAAGCGGGAAATCGACCGCTTCTGCGAGGCCATGATCGCGATATCGGCAGAGGCAGCAAAAGTCGCCAGGGGCGAATGGCCTTTGGCCGACAATCCGCTGGTCAACGCGCCGCACACCGCCGCCGAGGCGCTGGCCGGCCAGTGGAACCATCCCTACTCGCGCCTGGAAGCGGCCTATCCGGCCGGCGACGCCGACACGGCAGCCAAGTACTGGCCTCCGGTGTCACGCATCGACAATGTCGCCGGCGACCGCAACCTGGTCTGCTCGTGCCCGCCGCTGTCCGACTATCTGGGGGCCGCGGAGTAATTTACGCTGAGCGCAAGGCCGGCTTGATCGGCTCGGCCTTGCCCATCCTCTTGCGGCTGATGACGCAATTTCGTCCGGCGCGTTTGGCGGCATAGAGCGCCGCGTCTGCCTCGGTGAGCACGTTGTCGAGGCTGCTGCCGCTTGCCTCGCCAAAGCCGATGCCGCCGCTGACCGTGCTGCGCAATTTGCCGAGCTGGGTGGGGACGATTTCGGCGCCGAAAGCCACGCCGATCTTGCTGGCGAGATCGTAGGCCTTTTCGTCCGTCATCCGCGACATGACGACTGCGAACTCCTCGCCGCCAAGGCGAAAAGCGTCGACGCCGGGCCGGGCATATTTCTTGATGACGGCGGCAAAACGGCACAAGACCTGATCCCCAACCGGGTGACCGTAGACATCGTTCGTCCGCTTGAAGTGGTCGAGGTCGAACATGACGATAGACATGAATGGACCGAAACTCCGCTCGCCGTAAAGCGACGTCAATGCCCGGCGGTTCAGCAACCCTGTCAGCGGGTCGGTCATGGTCTCGGCCTTGAGCTCGATCTGCGCCTGCAGATGATGGAGGGAGAGCGTCAATGCTCCGAGCCCGGTCATGCAGGCCACCGCCACGACGGAATTCAATCGTTCGGCCCAATTGTCGGGCGCAATCGCGAGCGTCCATTGCCCCTTGGTCAGCAGAACCACGCCGCAAAGCGCAAACGACATCGCGCAGGTGCCGCTCAGAAACGAAACCACCAGCAGGATGCGGCGATCGTGACTGCCGTTGATCCAGAACATGGCGCCGATCGCCGACAGCAGCGCCGTCACCGTGGTGTAGGTGATGATGAAGCCAACGCCGTCAAAGCCAAGGAAAGTGACAGCGGCACAGATAGTCATGGCGGCAAGCGCCGGTGCAACGGCGCGCCTGTAGCCGGGCACGCCGAGATATTGCATGGCCGACAAGCAGAGGATCAGGAACCCCAGGCTGAGCAGCGCAAGCACGATCTGGCAAAGCAGCGGATCGGGGTCCTTGGTGTACCGCCAGAACAGGATCACATGCGCGACGAGCACCAGAATTCCGCACGCCACCGTCAGCACGAAACCTGCCTTGGGTGCGGTGAACCAGATCGCAAACATGGTGACGCTGAGGCATATGCCCGACAGCGCGGCTGCGAGCAGGAGCGAACTGAAGTCCAGCATATCGGGCAAGGGCCTCTCGAGCGTCGGCGGTTGCGCTGCATTCTAGGTCAGCGGCTGCCCCCAGATACGGATTTTCAGGCGATCCATCGATGCAACCTGCAGATAGGGTTTACAAAGCGTCGATGGCACGTGTCCCGAAACCGGACCATTGGACGCGAGATCAACCCTTGTTCAGGAGAGCGAGGTTGGCGTTGACGACGGTGGGATCGGCCATGCCGGCCTTCGCTTCGAGCAGCAGCGCCTTGGCCTTCTTGCGATTGCCGCGCAGCAGTTGCGAATAACCCATATTGTTGACGATCTGCGGCCTGCGACCGGCGACTTTCAGAAGCTGGCCGTAGGCACGGTCGGCGAAGTCGAAGCGGCCGAGTTCATCATAGGAAGCCGCGAGCCCCATCCAGGCCTCCGCATTGTCGGCCTTCAACTCGACGGCCTTGCGGAAGTGCTTTTCGGCGAGGCCGTAATTGGCGTCGCGAAACTGCGCCTTGCCTTGCGCCAGATCGGAGGTTTCGGTGTCTTTAGCCGCCGGTTGGATGGCGGTGGTCTTGGTGGTGTCGACGCCACTCGTCGAACAGCCAGACACCATCAAGACGGCCGCCATCGTGGCCATTGCCGGGAAATTATTGTGACGCATGCCCCTGCCTCATCGCCCGATTTGCCGGGTCGTTCTTCAGGAAACACAATATATCAGCGGCGATTAAACTTCGGTGCCGAAACGCCGCCAAAATTCGGCTTCGGGCACACCAGCCATTAACCACCAGGCCGCGGTGCTTCAGTCGCAGCCAGCGGCGTCCTCACGGCTCCAGGGCTTTGAGCCCCGCAGGAGCCGTATACCGGCTGCCGTCATAGCGCAGCCGGTAGGTTTGGCTCACGGACTTGCCGGGATGGGACTGGCACTCGCCATCCTTGTCGGGCAACGGATTGTCGGTATCCATTCGCTCGACCACCGTTATGTCGTGGTAGCCATGATGTTTGGCCGGGCTCATCGCCAGGCTAACCCGACTGGTATGGAAGGATCCGGCGCAATTGGTATCACCCTCGCCGCCATTGCCGGCCACGACCAGGCCATCGAGCACCATCCTCAGGGAATCGCCATCGACGGCATAGAGCCGCAGGTCGGTTTCACTGAACGGATTAGGCAGCGAATTGTTTGCCATTTCGATGCGCAGGCCAAAGGCAGTAACATCGGGCGCCAGCGCATAGCGGCCGGTATCAAGCTCCACCTGGCGGATGGCGATGGCATCATCATTCATCAGCCCGGGCTGGAGCAGGCGCTGGCGCACCTGCCGGCTCTTCCTGTCGACAATCAAAAGCTCGATATCGCCGGCATGCGCGTAGTCGCTGGGTTGGGACCCGTCCATCAGCGGCACTGCGACCAACAGCAGGTCGTCATGGGCGGGCCAGATCTTGCAAGCCAGCCCTGGCGGATCGCCATACGCGAATGTCAGGGCAATGCTGGTGTGGGGTTCGAGCGTGAACGAGGTGCCGTCGGCGCTCTTTCGAGCTTTGGGATAGGCCTGCTGCACCAAGGCGGCGGCATCGCCGCAATCGCCGGCCACGGCCCAGGCGGGCGACAGGCTGGCCGCGGCAAGGCCAAGGAAGAGGGTGCGCAGCAGCATGGACTTTCTCACCTGCAAAGCCGGGTTCGGTCAGAACAATGGTTTGTCAGCCCCTTGCTAGGGCTTTTGTGGAGCGCTCGCTAGTGCGCCGTCATTTTGACGATGACTGGAATGGCCGCGATCATCAGCACCACCGGCAGGATGCACACAACCACGGGCACCGACATCTTGGCAGGCAGAGCGTGCGCCTTTTCCTCGGCCAACGACATACGCTTATGGCGCATGTCGTCGGAGAAGACGCGCAGCGCCCCCGACAGGCTGGTGCCGAGTTCCTTGGACTGCTGCAGCAGCGTGGCGAAGGAACGCACCTCGTCCAGGCTGAGGCGATCGGCGAGCGCCTTCAGCGCATCGTCGAGGCTGCGCCCGGCCCTCAGCTCCAGCGACACCAGCTGCAGGTTCTGGCTGAGCGCGGGATAAGTCTTGGCGAGTTCCTTGGAGACGCGCTCTATGCCTGCCTCCATGCTCATGCCGGCATCCGAGCAGACAATCATCAGGTCCATGAAATCGGGAAACCCGTTGCGGTACTCACGCCTGCGTTCCCGCACTTTCTGGCTCAGCACCAGGCCGGGCAGGAAATAACCGGCCGCGCCCGACAGGATGACGAATGTCCAGCGGCTGGCCATCGTTGCGTCCGGACTGGCCATCCAGCGGTTGAGCACAAACACACCGATTGCCGTGCCGATCATCGCGGTGAACCGGATCAGGAAGAACGTACCGACAGCGCGCGGCTCCATGTAGCCCGCCTGGATAAGCTTCATGCGCAGCCGCGCGACATTTTCCGGATCGCTCCTGGCGTAGAATTCCTGCGCCCGCTTCACCGCCTTCTCGCGCACGATGCCGGTATTCTTCTTTTGCACCGGCTCCGGTTTGGCGGCCACGGGACCGTTGTCGACCCTGAGCCGGCGCATGACCTCGTTGCGATCGCCCTTCGCCATGACAACAGGCCAGGCAACAGCGGCAGCACCCACCGCCAGCAGCAGTATGGCCACCGGCATCAATGAGGTCGGCGCAAGCGAGGCGAGGAATTCGATGAAGCCCTGCATGTCAGAACTTGAAATTCGACATCTTGAACATCATCAGATTGCCCAGCATCAGCCAGGTGATCGACGCGCCAAGCAGATACCAGGTCTTCGGCTCGCCCCAGACGTCGCTGTAGAAGCCCGGCATCAGTGCCATGATGGCGGCAAACAGCAACGCCGGCACGGCCGTCAGAATGTAGGCCGACATCCGGCCTTCTGTCGCAATGGCGCGCACCTTGCGGCGCAGCTTGCCACGCTCGCGAATCGTCGTCGCCAGGCCGTCGAGGATCTCGCGCAGATTGCCGCCCGAACTGGTCTGGATCGAGACGGCGGTGACGAACAACGGCAGATCCTCCTGGCCGACCCGGTCGAACAGCGAGTTCAACGCCGAAACCAGATCGGATCCGTAGGTCACTTCGTCGGCGATGACGCCGAACTCGCTGCCGATCGGGTCGGGCATCTCGCGCGCCACCATGGCGATCGCCACCGGCACCGGGTGGCCGGCCTTCAGGCCACGCGTGATCAGTTCCAGCGCCTCCGGCAACTGCATGCCGAACCGCTTCAGCCGGCGCTTGCGCTTGAAACGCAGCGTCAGCACCGGCAATAGCGGCATGAGCACCACGAACAGGACGAACCCCATCAGCGGCGGCAAGCCGTACCAGATGGCGACCAGGGCCATCGCCATCGCCACGCCGCAGGTGATCATCAGGAATTTCGACAGCGGCATGATCATGCCCGACTGGGTTCGCAGCGCGCGAAACCGGTCCGCCGAAAACAGCGGCGTGCCCGCGTCAAGGCCGCGCTCCTTGCGCAGTTGGACGAGCACCTGCTCCTGGCTGATCTTGTTTTCCTGCAGCCTCATGCGCCGGTTGATGGCGGTGCGCTTGTCGCTGCGGCCGGCATAAAGCAGGTAACAGGCCTCGGCGATCAGGATGCCGGTCAGCGCGGCCGCGGCATAGACGACATAGATCGCGCTCATTCCATCGAACACTTGGCTACTCCTGCGGCCGGCCGGGTTCGAAATATCGTCCGGGAAACTCGATGCCCATGGCGCGCAGGTCCTCGAGGAAGCGCGGCCGGATGCCGGTCGCCTCGTAGTGGCCCAGAATCTTGCCGTCGGCCTCCATGCCGGTGCGCACGAAGCGGAAGATCTCCTGCATCTGGATGACATCGCCTTCCATGCCGGTCACCTCGGCGACACTGGTCACCTTGCGCTTGCCGTCGGACAGGCGCGTCAGTTGGACGATCAGGTCGAGCGCGCTGGCGATCTGGCTGCGGATCGACTGCACCGTCATCGGCATGCCGGTCATGCCAAGCATCTGCTCGAGCCGCGAAATGGCGTCGCGCGGCGTGTTGGCATGGATGGTCGCCATCGACCCTTCGTGGCCGGTGTTCATTGCCTGCAGCATGTCGAAAGCCTCCTCGCCGCGGCATTCGCCGAGGATGACGCGGTCGGGGCGCATGCGCAGTGCGTTCTTGACCAGGTCGCGCTGCTTCAGCTCGCCATGGCCTTCGATGTTGGCCGGACGTGTTTCCATGCGCGCGACATGCGGCTGCTGCAGCTGGAGCTCGGCCGCGTCCTCGATGGTGATCAGCCGCTCGTCTTCCGGAATGAAGGCCGACAGTGCATTGAGCATGGTCGTCTTGCCGGTGCCGGTGCCGCCCGAAATGATCGTCGTCTGGCGGGCATGCACGGCCGCCGCCAGCACTTCGGCCATGTTCTGGGTGATGGCGCCGAATTCGACCAGTTTATGCAGGCCGAGCTTGTTC
>NZ_RZQP01000152.1:0-15246 GCF_003998165.1 Mesorhizobium sp. M7A.F.Ca.US.007.01.2.1
CGCCTTCCTGCGGCTTTTCCTTTGCCGTGTCGGGGATGATGATCCCGCCAGCGGTCTTGGATTCGGATTCGACCCGGCGAACGACCACGCGGTCATGCAGCGGGCGGAACTTCGACTTTGCCATTTTCGGATTTTTCCCTGGTGCGCTGTTGAGGGGTTTTTGTTAGCACTCGCGATGGACGAGTGCTAACGCGATAGTGAGGTAGGCTGTAAGCGGGCACTCGTCAAGACGGACGAGGGCAGGCGAGGAGCTCTGGCCCCCTCCCCGGTGGAACCCAACGCATACGCGGCATCCGCGTTGATGGCTGCGAGCCCCACATTTCCATTGAATTCGGCGTCATGACGCCAACTTGCTCGCGCCGCTTCCAAGTCGTCAGTCGTGCTGCCGTCAGCACGAACATAGGGCTGCGCTTCACTTCCCGTCGAAGCCGCGGCAAGCAGCGTCGCCGTCAGCACGCTCCTTTGCAGATGCTTGCCAAAGGTGGACAGTGAGCGCACCTGCGCCGGGCTGTTGGTGCGAACGTAAGACGTCATTGACAACTCCTTTTTGCAAGTCGAGCCCCTTCTCCACCTTCGGCCGCCGTCGACGCGAAGAAGTCCGCATCGCGTTGAAGACGAGCTGCGAAAAAGAGAAAGATGTGTTTGATGGCTGCGGCCCCAACGGTGCCTTCAGATTTGAGATCACTTCCGCCGCGAGCGGCTGAAGCTCCTCGCAACGTCAAATCGAATCTGCTGCCAAGCCTCCAGGAAAGGAGAGCATTGCTCATCTCGCGCTTGTGCATGCAGTCAACCTTCGATCCGTGTTGCCACATCAAGAGCAAATGCCGTGCCAAAGCTCACTGGGAAGTGAACGCATGGCTCTCCCTGAAAACCTCACAAATCCAGCATGGTCAATTGTGCGGAACCCGACATGCGTCTTCTGCCACTGTCAGCTTTCGGACAGGCATGACGCGTTTCGCGCCGACCACCGGTCGATCGGTTTTGGGGCCGGTCTGTTCGCCTCATAAGAGCGCGTTACATTGCGTAGCGGTTTCCCGAGCGCCGCCACATGACACTGGACCTGCAGGTAGCACCGGCTTCTCATCCAGCCTTACTTTGGCCCCCTCGCGTATCAAATTCCCGCTGGCGAGCCCTGCTTTCATAGATCGCACCATGCCGGATGTCTGCTCTGGCGCCCGACCCGCTGGCACGATCTCGATCCGGCATAAGGGCGCAGCATCTTTGCAGGCCGTTTCATCCCGGCGTCCTGCTTGGCTGACAGACCGCACTTGGCGAGCGGTCTCCATGCTCTCTCCAAGGACCATCCCTGCGGCTGGCTTGTCGACCTATGGGCGGGTCCGGCCGCCCGAAACCCTCGCGCCATCAGCTTTTTTCCCCGCCGCCTGCGGCGGCTTCCTCGCGCCGCTTCGCTCACAAAAAAGCTGCCCGCTCGGGTCCTTCACTGTCGCTGCGGCCCTGTCGGATTCAGGCGGTCCTGACGCGCCCATTACGGTGCGCCATCGCAGGGGATGGTCCCCGGCGAAACCACAAAAGGAGACTTCGAAATGACCGCGATCGGTTACGTCAACAAGCAGGAAAACGGCGCCTACAAGGGCCAGTTCAAGACGCTCAGCGTCCGCGCCGACATCGATATCGTCCCCAACCAGGCCAAGAGCGCCGATAACCATCCCGACTTCCGGGTGCTTACGCAAGGGGTCGAAGTCGGCGCTGGCTGGATCCGCACCGGCGAGACTTCCGGCAAGGATTATGTGAGCCTGTCGATTGCAGCGCCGGAGTTCGGACCGCGCAAGCTCTACGCCAATCTCGGCCGAGCCGCCGGCCAGGACGATCACGACACCTACGCCATCATCTGGAACCCGGCCGACTGACCGGCCGAGATAAGAGCCTCGCGCCGCAGCCCCGGCGCGGGGCTCATTCCCAGGAGTTCCACCCAAACCCCGTCCGCCCTAAAGGGCGGCGAAAACTCTCCCCCGACTCTTCGCCCGTCCCCGAGACGATCTCCCTCGCCCATCCTCGCCCTCGCTTGTCCGAAGCGAAACGAGGATCATCATGGACGACGAAAACGAACGCGCGGCCCGCGCGAAAAAGGGCAGCCCGTTTCTCAGCACAGCCCAAGCCGCCTTCTATATCGGGCTCTCCCAGCGCACGCTCGAAAAGATGCGGCTCAAGGGCGGCGGCCCGAAATTCCGCAAGCACGGCCGCTATGTCCGCTATCACATCGACGAACTCGACCATTGGTCGAAAGGACACCCGCAGCACTCCATCGCCGGCGATGGCAAGGCCGGTTCCGGCCAGGGCGGCACGGGAGGCCGTTCATGAGGCGGCGCCCTTCCATCCATCTGATCGGCAGCCGCCTGAGGCGTGTTCGAGCCCGTAAGACGGTCGCCTTGGCCGCGGCCGGTCTCGGTCTTTTGGGCTTCACGGCGCTGGGAAAGCCCGCCCCTTGGCTGGTCTGGAACGCCTCGGCCAGCGCGCCGATCGGCCTTTACCGCATCGCTGCGGGAGCGCTGGCGCGTGGCGATCTCGTGCTCGTGCGCCCGCCTGAATACGCGGCGTATCTCGCCGCCGAGCGCAGCTATCTGCCTCGCAATGTGCCGCTGGCAAAACGTCTTGCAGCGCTGCCGGACGATAATGTCTGCGCCTTCAATGACGCCATCATCATCGGCGGCGACATCGTCGCGCGCCGGCTCAAAATCGACGCCGAAGGCCGACCTTTGCCATGGTGGAACGGCTGCCGAGCGCTCGGGGATAACGAGGTTTTCCTGCTCGGCAGCGACAAAAACCGCTCCTTCGACAGCCGCTATTTCGGGCCTGTTCCCACTCAAAATGTCATCGGGAGGCTCGTACCACTATGGACCGAGTGACCCTCCTCTTGTTGGGCATGATCGCCATTGCGCCATGCGCCTGTTCCGCCTCGACCGGCGCTGAGCCGGTCGCCATCTCCCAAAGTCCGCAGCTGCGAAAGTGGCAGACGTTGGTATCGGAAGCAAGCCGGCGCTTCCATATTCCCCAAGCCTGGATCTATGCCGTCATGGCTGCCGAAAGCGGCGGCAAGACAATGCGCGGCGGCCGCCCCATCACCTCCCCCGCTGGCGCCATGGGCCTCATGCAGGTGATGCCCGGCACCTATGAAGAGATGCGGGTCGAACACGGCCTTGGGCCTAACCCCCACGATCCGCGCGACAATATCCTGGCCGGCACGGCCTATCTCAGTGCCATGTATGACCGCTTCGGATTTCCTGGCCTGTTTGGCGCCTACAATGCCGGTCCCGAGCGCTACGACGAGCATTTGAAGCGTGGCAAACCGCTGCCAGAAGAGACCGTCGAGTACCTCGACCAACTCAAGGCGGCCGGAGTTTCGGCGGCCGACATCGAGGCGTTCGAAAGCCAATCTGTCGCTCCAAAGGCGCAAATCGCTCCTCTCGGACGGTCGCTGTTCTTCATTCATGACGGTGTTCACTCAGGCGTGCGAAACGGCGATCTCTTCGTGCCGCTCGGCAAGGACGGCGCGCAGCCGAAGGAGCCGGTGCGTTAGCCATGGCGGACGGGGGCGCGTCTGGCGGGGCTGGGCGCGGAAGGCAAGATAAAGGTACCGCCTCCAGGAGGCGGTTAAATCTTTGTCTGCACATCGTTTTTCCGGGAGGCTGCCGCCGGTGCCAAGAGGGTTTGACGTGTAAGTGTCTGATTTTGCTTGATATGTCTGGGAGGCTCGCATTAAGGATGACGAGTTCAGGCCGAAGCTCGGCAAAATCGGGTCGCGCGGCTCGAAGGCCGGCAAACGCTATGCCGGCCAGGTTCGTGCGGCGATC
The DNA here is from genome assembly GCF_003998165.1 of Mesorhizobium sp. M7A.F.Ca.US.007.01.2.1. Taxonomy (NCBI): domain Bacteria; kingdom Pseudomonadati; phylum Pseudomonadota; class Alphaproteobacteria; order Hyphomicrobiales; family Phyllobacteriaceae; genus Mesorhizobium; species Mesorhizobium sp. M7A.F.Ca.US.007.01.2.1. The sequence continues at coordinate 3,810 of NZ_RZQP01000152.1, forward strand.
AACCGGGCTGGCGGCCGGCCGCAACGCGGTGGTCGCTTCACAGGAAGCCGGACAGGGCGCGGCGGGGCGGCCGCCGCACTGCTGAAATCGCGCGACCGGTATGCCGCCTTCCGCCAGCGCCGGGTGATCGTCAAGGCGCGGGTCGTCAAGCTCGCCGGCAAGGGCGCGGACGGGGCGCGTGCCCATCTACGCTATCTTCAGCGCGACGGGGTCACCCGCGAAGGTGAACCTGGCGAGCTCTACGGCGCCGACAGCGGCCGCGTCGACGGCAAGGCGTTCATCGATCGCGCGGACGGCGACCGCCATCAGTTCCGCTTCATCGTCGCTGCCGAAGACGGCATCGAGTACGACGACCTCAAGGCGCTGACGCGGCGGCTCATGGCGCAGATGCAGGAAGACCTCGGCACGAAGCTCGACTGGGTCGCGGTCGATCATTTCAACACCGGCCACCCGCACAGCCACATCATCGTCCGTGGCAGGGACGACCGTGGCGAGAACCTGGTCATCGCGCGCGAATATATCTCATCTGGCATCCGCGAGCGGGCGGCCGAGCTGGTCAGCCTCGATCTCGGTCCGCGAACCGACCGCGAGATTGAGCTTCGCCTGCGCCGGGAAATGGAGCAGGAACGCTTCACCAGCATCGACCGTCGGCTGCTCAGCATGCGTGATGATGACGGCCTGGTCTCGCCGGGCGGTCCCGACGCCATTCGCCAGACGCTGCACCAGGGACGGCTGCGCAAGCTCGAGCGGATGGGTCTGGCCGCGGAGGTCGGCGCTGGCTCCTGGCGCCTCGACGATGAGCTCGAAGCCACGCTGCGCCGCACCGGCGAACGCGGCGACATCATCAAGACCATGCACCGCGAACTGACCGGCAAGGGGCTTGCCCGCAGGGCCGCCGACTGGGTGATCCACGATCGATCCGGCGAGCCCGTCCAGTCTCTCGTCGGTCGCGTTGTCGCGCGTGGACTGGCCGACGAGATCAATGACCGCCATTACATGATCGTCGACGCCGTCGACGGTAAGAGCCATTGGATCAACATCGGTAGAGGCGAGGCGATGGAAACGATGCCTAATGGCTGCATCGTGCGTGTCGCGCCAAGGAACACCGAGCCGAGGCAGGTCGATCGTACCATCGCCGAAATCGCCGCCGCGCATGGCGGCCGTTACGACGTCGATATGCACCTGAAGCATGACCCATCCGCCACCGAGAGCTTTGCGCGAACGCATGTGCGGCGGCTGGAGGCGATCCGCCGCGCGACCGGCGGCGTTGAGCGAGAGCCGAACGGCACCTGGCTCATCGCGCCGGACCATCTCGATCGCGTCGCGAATTATGAGGGCCAGCGGGCCAGGGCCGAGCCTGTCGTTGCCGACAAGCTCTCCTCAATGGCGCTGGAGCGACAGGTCAGCTTCAACGGCGCCACCTGGCTCGACCGGGAGCTGGTTGCCGATAGACCCGAGCCTTTGCACGGATCCGGCTTCGGCCGCGACGTGAGAGAGGCGCAAGCTCGCCGGCGGCAGTGGCTGATCGCGCAAGGCCTCGCGCATAAAGAACAGGATGGGATCGTCTATCGAGCCAACATGCTTTCGATCCTGCGCCAGCGAGAACTGAACCGTGTTGCTGGCCAACTGTCGGAGGAACTTGGCCTGCCCTATGCCGAAGCGCGATTCGGAGGACGAGTAGAGGGTACGCTCCGCCGCTCCGTCGAGCTTGCCAGCGGAAAATATGCCGTCGTTGAAAAGTCGCGCGAGTTCACGCTGGTGCCATGGCGGCCGGTGCTTGAGCGCCATGTGGGCAAGGAGGTCTCCGGTGTCGTGAGTGGGGAGGGGATTTCATGGACCGTCGGCCGGCAAAGGAGCGGACCTGGTGTTTCGTGAGATGGTGTACAGCTTTTTAGCCAGCGGCGCGGGCAGCCATGCGAGCCCGCGTAGACCTTATGGCCGCACGCCCGCAATCGGTCGCATGGACCTGCCAGGCGGGGCGGCTTTGGAGCGTTCGGACCCGACACGCTGCGTGAGTGGCCAGACTTCGAGCGCTCGAAGATGCGGACTGTTGTCTGCTGGCCGGCGTTATTCCGGCTGGCCTATGACCGCGGCGCAACAGTTCACCGCTGAAGTTGCCACGGGCGAACATCGACAAGAGAAAAAACACCATTGCGCGTTACAAATCGCCGTTGAAAGCGTTTAGGTTGCATGCGCTTCGCCAAGTAAACGGATACCCCAGAAGAGAGCCATGACCACGGCCCGCCATATCGTGACGCTGCTTAAAAGCCACATTGCCGGCGACGAGGATCGTTTCCTCTCTATCGCGATGCAGCTTGCTGCGCATGAGGCACGTCAAGGCCATGGCAAGCTTGCTCAGGAGCTCAAGGATCTGGTCGACGCAGCCAAGAGCAGGGACGCCCGGATTGCCAAGAGCAGTCGGCCGGTTCCCCTTTTTCAGCCAAAGGGCGAACTCGCAGGCCTCCTGCATGTGCGCTATCCGGACCTGCGACTGACGGACATGATTTTGCCGGACAGTCTGCGCTCGCGCCTGCACCGCGTGCTGGGAGAGCAGCGCCAACAAGCAAGCTTGCGCGAGCACGGGCTTGTTCCCCGTCGCAAACTGCTTCTGGTCGGCCCGCCAGGATCAGGCAAGACGATGACCGCATCGGCATTGGCCGGGGAGCTTCATCTGCCCCTTTTCATGATCGTCCTCGATGGTTTGATCACCAAGTTCATGGGAGAGACTGCCGGAAAGCTGCGGCTTGTTTTTGATGCAATGCAGGCGACGCGGGGCGTCTACTTCTTTGACGAATTCGATGCCATCGGCGCGCGTCGAGGCGAACGCCAGGATGTTGGCGAGATTCGGCGCGTGCTGAATTCGTTTCTGCAGTTTCTCGAGCAAGACGACAGCCACAGCCTGATTATTGCGGCAACAAATCATCCCGAGCTGCTCGACAGAGCTTTGTTCCGCCGTTTCGACGATGTCATCGAATACGCCGTGCCCGATCGGCCGATTATCGAGGCGCTGCTTCGGGCTCGACTCGACCGCTTCGACACCAGAGGGCTTGCCTGGAACGAGGCGATCTCTCAGGCAGAGAGACTGTCGCAGGCCGAGATCACCCGCGCGGCCGACGACGCTGCAAAAACCATCATATTGCGGGGGGGGAAGCGGATCACCTCGGAAGCGCTCATCGACGCTCTGAAGGAACGCCGGCAGGCTTCGCTGTCTGAGTAGCGACAGCACAGATCATAATGGCAGACGATTTTCCGCGCGACCGCGCCCATATCCACCTTCGCAACAACGGCATTCGGGAAGCCTATCGGCGGCCCAACCAACTTATACATGCACCGCCGCTGCCGGCGCGTGATCGGGCGTCGCATGCTGCGGCCTTGACGCAATCCATCGAACAAGCGGTCGAAAGTGCACGCCAGCAGATTGCGGCGCGTGACCCCCAGCTGTCGGTCGGCACGCCTGGCTTTTACCTCGAGATCGATCTGCCCATGTCCGGACGGGCGGCCCTCGACCAGTTGGCCGATCGTCGCCAGCACATGGAGCTGGTCGCCGTCCATGAGCCAACTCAACCCGGTGCTCCCATCACAGCGTCGGTGTTCCTGCCGCAAAGCGCGCAAGCCTATTATTTGCGGAAAGTCGAGGCGTATCGAGACGTTGACACTGACCGCGGCAGACCGCGCAACGAGCCGCTCGTCTCCCGCATGGAGACAGTCAGGCTGGCGACTGCACGATCGTTGTTTACCGACCACGACGACCTCTTCCCCCAGGCCGCTGACGAGCAGGTGTGGTGGGAAGTCTGGCTGCGCGACGGTCGCCGCGAGAACTTCGAGCACATTGCCGAAGCCCTGAACATCACTTTGCGCACGCATGCGGTCAGGTTTCCGGAGCGGGTGGTCATGCTGGCACTCGCCAGCACGGCAATGCTCGACCGCATGATTGCGCACAGCGATGTCGTCGCCGAGCTGCGGCGCGCGAAGGATACGCCGTCCTTCTTCATGGGCCTTGGCGGCGCGGAGCAAAGGGACTGGAGCGACGAGCTTCTCGGGCGCGTCAGACCGCCTCAATCCGATATTGCGGTCTGCATTCTCGACAGCGGCGTACGTCGCACCCACCCGTTGATCGAACCCGCACTTGCCGTTGAAGACTGGCACACCGTCAAACCGGCATGGGGCAGCGACGACACACCTGCGTGGAGCGGCCACGGGACGCGAATGGCAGGTGTCGGCCTGTACGGTGATCTGGTCCCGCTCCTGGTCGGAGGCGATCCAGTTCCATTGCCCTTTCGGCTGGAGAGTGTCCGTATCCTTCCGCCAGAAGACGAGGCAAACGATCCAGAACTCTATGGCTCGATCACCGCGGAAGCGATCGCCCGCGCCGAGGTGCAGGCGCCGGAGCGCCGCCGCGCGATCGCAATGGCTGTGACAAGCGCCAGTCCGGCGCGTGGAAGGCCCACATCGTGGTCTGCCGCTATCGACCAACTCTGTTTCGAAGAGGAGCAGCGACGCTTGATCGTTCTCTCTGCCGGCAACATCGGCGATGACCTCATGCCGGCCGAGCATTTGACGCGCAACGATCTGGAAGCAGTCGATGATCCTTCTCAGGCCTGGAATGCGCTGACGGTCGGCGCTTTCACAGAAAAGGTCGATATCATTGACACCGACTTTGCGGGCTACGCTCCGATCGCGCCGGTCGGCGAGCTCTCGCCGCGCAGTCGCACTTCGGTCGTTTGGGACAGGCAGTGGCCGGTGAAGCCCGAGGTCGTCTTCGAAGGCGGCAATCTCGCCCATGACGGTGTGTTGCCTGGCGAGCCGATCGACGATCTGCAGATATTGACCACTTTCTATCGACCCGAACTGCGCCACTTCACCACCCTCGGAGATACGAGCGCGGCAACGGCCCATGCCGCACGGATGGCGGGACTAATTCTATCAGCGCGCCCCGAGCTGTGGCCTGAAACGGTTCGCGCCCTGATCGTCCACTCGGCCGAATGGACTCCGGCGATGCGCGCACGCATCGATGCGTGCAACGGAGCGAAGGGCGAGATCCAGGCGCTCGTGCGGCGCTATGGTTACGGCGTGCCAGATCTTGGGCGCGCGCTTCTGTCAACGGTGAACGACCTCACGCTTATCGTTGAAGATGAGCTTCAGCCTTTCCAGCGCGAGGGCGGCGCGGCTGCCAAAACGCGTGACATGAAGCTGCATCGCCTGCCTTGGCCGAAGGAGCAGCTCGCGGCGCTCGGCGCTGCCCAGGTCGAGCTCCGCGTCACGCTGTCCTATTTCATCGAACCCAACCCCGGTGAACGCGGATGGACCCGCCGGCATCGTTACGCGTCCCATGGTCTTCGGTTCAGAGTAAAGTCAGCGACCGAGACAGTCGACGAATTCCGAGCCCGCATCAATCAGGCCGCTCGGGACGAGGAGGAAGGGGCGCCTGCTGGAGGCGGAGAAGAGTGGCTGCTCGGCACCTTCCGCGATCGCGGCTCGTTGCACGCCGATTTCTGGTCGGGCAGCGCCGCCGATCTCGCCGAGCGTGATGCGATCGGCGTGTTCCCGGTCGGGGGCTGGTGGAAGGAGAAGCCTTACCTGGAACGCGTCGACGCTCTGGCTCGGTACGCCCTGATTGTGACGATGCGGGCGCCTGGGGTCGATGTTGACATCTTCACACCCGTCGAAGCAGCCCTGACTGTCGAGACGTCGGTCGAGACCTGATGCAGCACTGTCCAAATCGGCCAACAACGGAGGTTTGACCAGCCTCTGGTGCCATGGCGGCTGGTGCTGGATCATCACGTCGGCAACAGGGATCATGCGCGGAGGACGATAGGCCGGCAAAGGAGCGGGCCAAGCGTGTGATAATGGCGCCCATGGTCACGCCCACAAGCCGCGCCCCCTGCGTCTACGGAGAGGTGCGCGTCTGTTTAGGCGGCCGAGACATCGCTTACCTGATCAACGCGCTCGCCGTATTTGCGCCTGTAAGCGGCAATGAAATCGTCGTCGCTACAGATGCAGCGGCCGCTGGAGTCCTTGGCCTTCGGATCGTGCAAGTGAGAGCCAAGGGGGCGCAGAAGATTCACCCGAGTGCTCGTCGTCGGGCTCATGGGAAACCCCGCACTATGTTTGACCAAATCCGCGGCAAGCATAATCCCGGCAAGCACCGACTGAAAGGCCATCGGAACCACAGTTCGAACGCGGCGACTTCCTTCGCTAAGCTGGAACACCAGACCGCCGCAGATAGCCTGCTGATAAAAGGAGCGCAGGGGCTGGCCGACAAACGGGGCTAGCGGTTCAAACGGCACAGCCATCGCTGTAGCCACGCGAACTACAAAGTCGTTGGGAACTCCGGCATTGGTCTGCAGGAGCGTTTTCACCTGCTCGTGTGCTTCCGGTATTCCGAGTTCCTCGGCAATCAGCTGGTGCTCGTCCTTGGATTTTCCGGATGGCAGGTACATGCAACAAAGGCAAGCCTGGCCGTCATCGAAACCATGCCGGGAGATACCGAGATCGTGCTCCTGCGTCCAAGCGTTTGCGATCCATCGCGGCAGTGCACCTTGGACAGCCAGACGGTCGGCGGCGGTGTCAAGCGCCACACCCACTTGGTCGAAGACCCAATTGCCCCGGCGCGCAACATATTCTGCCCACGTCAGAGGGTGCGCCTCGACCTCAAGGGCAGTCGATCTAAGGGCGGTGGCTGCAAGAACCGCTTTGGACATACCAATCTCCGCCTGGCCAGCCAATGCGTAGCGCTGCAGGTTTGAGAGTTCGATCGCTTCGTGATCGATTACATGCAGACGACCTTTGAGATCGGGTTGTCTCGCTAGCGCCCAAAGCGAGCCATGGCCTATCGCACCGAGCCCAACGAGGTGGGTTTCGCCAAGGTCGACTGGGAAGTCGATCGGGCCAGGCTCTCCGGCTTTGGTCTTGTCGTAGCTGCATAGCGAGAGGTCGATGGTTTCGTCCAACTCGGCGCCGGTCAACTGGGCAGCGAAGATAGTTCGAAAGACGTTGGCGGCGCCGAAGCAACTGGCGGCGCCAGCTCCATAAGGCAGCAGACTTGGGCCAGAGCCCACCGGGTCCGTACGCGACAGCTTTGCCGCCCAACCGTCCGATCCCACGAAAAAGATCGGGCACCGGAGTGATGGGCGCGTTACCCCTGCAACGACGCAGACGGTGGCAGACTTGCCGGAACGCCGGATGCCGACTTTTGGATTGATCGACTTTGCCAAGCGCTCCAGCGCTTGGGCTTGAGAGCTCGCCGCGCTGTCCAGCGGGAGTATCGCCAGAACCGGGTAGAGCCTAGCGAGCAATCTCACCGCAAGATCTAGTGTCGCCTGGCCTTCGGCGCAGGAAGCGGCCTGATGGTCGAAGGCGACTGCCACGACCTGCTTTTCAAGAGCTGCTTTGAAGTCTCCCAGATGAAAATCGGCCAGGACCTGAGATGCCGCCGTGGCGGCGCGATCGATGAAGTTAGCGAATGCCATTGTTCAACTCGATATCATGATCATTCGCGACAGTGCCGCGGGAGGGAGCGCATTCCATTTGGCCTTTTCGTCAAGCCGATAGGCGGCGACCCGAGCAAAATCGAAAGGCTCGCGGGCGAAATTCGGCACTACCAGCGACAGACACCCAACCGTGGTAGCAACCGCATAAGCGTCGTCCGTCGTCGAATGGTAGGCGCGGCCCGGATGGCTGTGAATCTGGGCCAAGAGTTTCAGGCCGCTTTTGTAGAGCCAGACATTGAGCCGGTGCAGTTCTTCGGCCGCAACGATCACGCAAACGCCATCGTTTGTCCGAATGTGACGCTGCGCCGGGATAACCGTCTCTGTTACGGCAAAGTGCCGCTCTTGCTGAACGCCGACCCAGAGCGCCATCCCCTCATTGCCCTCGCGACCAACTGAGCGCAGATGCCCATGCGTGGTCGAGATGCAGCCGCGCGGGAGAGTCACGATCGTTACATCTCTCAAACCAGTCATTCTTGTATCGCCTGAGGGGATACCACCATTCCTACGATTGTCGGTTGGAGTTGAATCTGCAACTGCTCTATAGGAACGATTCCGTACTTGATGATCTTGTCCAGGATGAAGGCCAAACAGCCTTCGCCAGAACCCCGATGAAGCAGCCATGGATCACCTGAATGGGCTGGATTGTCGTGGTATTCCCGGACGCCCGCCATGCACAGGAATGGTTCGTCCTCGGGACTGTTGGCCTGGATGAAGTCCGTCAGCGGCACGGCGTTCTGCTGGATGAGAGCTCCTATCATCTCCGGCGGCGTTCCGGGCAGCGGCGGACGTCTAAGCATTTTCAGGTATAGATCTTTCCGGGCAATCGGATGACGCGTAAACGGATCGACGAAGACCACGGACGGTGGTCTTAAGTCGTAGTCGGTGAAGTCGACCTCGCTCGCTGCGCTGACCACCCGTGGCTTTAACTTGGGGCTGGCGAAAATGAAGAAAGCGCGCGGAAAGGTCGCCTCGATCAAGAAGCAGCCCTGAGCCCGATAGACATCAGCATATGGCCGGAACCGGCCGATCTCCCGATCAAACTTCGCTCGGGAGACCTCCGGATCCACACTTTGGTGTTTAGGCACCTGCGACGCCCGCCTTCAGGCTGAGGAACAGGGTCACAGTATTCGGGAAACCGAAGTCGCCAAGCTTCTTGTCGACATCGAGCAAGTTGCCGGCCTCATCCTTGAATTCCCAATTCTCGGCTGGTTGGGCGACATTCTGCGTGTTCTCAAGGGCTTTGGTACGAATGACGTGAAGCGGCTGGTTGGGATTGGCTTCGACCTGCGTGGGCTGGCCGTTCACCACCACCGTGATCTCGATCTTGCCCGGTCCGCCGCCGTGATTATCGCCCTTACCCGAATCCTTCGACATTGTCCTACTCCTGTGGCTTGCCAACCGCCCCACGCCCTGGCGCCCACCTGCGAGTGAGACCGGCGGTCTTCAATCGTTCACCCGGCGCCACGGCCGCGAGTACGCGAAAGACAGGGGATAAGCTACCGAATCGGTGCTTGCCTTCTTTTATGGGTGACTTGAGCCGCAAGTAAATGGTCTCAAATTGCTCCTCACAACTATAATCGATTAGAGCAATGCAAAAATATTGGCGACACGCCTATTCATCTGCTCTCTCACTCGCCTGCTCCGTGCTTGGCAAGGGGAGCTTTGACTGCGTCACGCGTCCCCCAAGCAGCCGATTGCGCCGGCAGCGCCGTAGGAACCGTCGTTCAGAGTCTTCACCACTCAAGCAGCCGCATGGATGCAGCCGACGCTCGTCTCCACAAACAGCGCAAGTGGTGCCTTGTTGGATAAGGTCGCCTCGTCCCTGGTGCAGCATCTGTCGGAACGGGTCCGCTGCGAGACCATGCCTCATCATCGCGCATGCGCAGCAGCCGGCGGTCGATGCTCGTAAGGCGTTCTGCTCATTTCGTGGCGAAGGCGCTGCTCGACTCGCGGACATATGCGGGCACCGAGGCGGAGGCTGACCAGTCGGCGCCGCGTTCGCGGATGTCGCTTGCAATGTGCTCGCGTGCGTTTGCCGCCGGCGACCTTGCCGTCCTCGCCTGCTATGGCGAGCCGGCGCAAGCGGATTGCTCGATACTGCCGGCGAGGCTGCGGGCCGGTCCTAACGGCCGTTCACAAGAGCTTGCATCAGCAACTGGCAATCGGATCGATAACTTCGCGATCGCCGTTATGGCGCGGAGATGCGGTCTCGCCGGGTTGTGGCTGGCGCTTCGTTGTGGGCGGCGCGTCGTAGCCGAGGGAGCAGGGGCGGCGCCATGATCCAGACCGAACGCGCGCTGCAGCAGGTGCTTGAGTGGGGGCGTGCCCTGACCGGTTTCGCGGATGAGCATGCTGAGGAAGCGGTAAGGGGCGGCCAGTATATCCTGCAACGCATTCACCCGAGCCTGCGCGACACCAGCGCCCGCACCGGCCGCGATCCGCAGGACGAAACGCTGATCGTGGCGTTCTATCGCGAACTGGCGCTGCTGTTCTGGCTAGACGATTGCAACGACGTTGGCCTGATCGCGCCGGAGCAGCTCGCCGCCCTGGAGCAGGCGCTGGGGCACGGCGTACCGTGCGTGCTCTCCGGATTCGAGGGCTGCGCTCAGCTGCGCGCTTCGCTGGCTGCGCTCGCTTACGATCGTCACGACTATGCTCGGCTTCTCGACTATACCCGGTGCTACTGCGCGGCGCTGCGCGCCGGACACGCGCAGGCGGCAGGGGCGCGACGCTGGTCTTACGCCGAGTACCTGCACAACGGCATCGATTCGATCGCTTACGGGACCGTGTTCTGTTGCCTGTCGCTGCTGTGGGGGCTGGACATGGCGACCTTGCGCGCGCGTCCAGCGTTTCGCCAGGTCCTGCGGCTCATCTCAGTGATAGGGCGCCTGCAGAACGATCTGCATGGACGCGACAAGGACAGGTCGGCCGGCGATAACGCGGCGATCCTGCTTCTGCAGCGCTATCCGGCTATGCCTGTGGTTGAGTTCCTCAACGACGAGTTGGCCGGCCATACGCGCATGCTGCACCGGGTGATGGCGGAAGAATGCTTTCCCGCGCCGTGGGGACCGTTGATCGAGGCGATGGCGGCGATCCGCGCGCAGTACTACCAGACTTCGACCAGCCGCTATCGCAGCGACGCTGCAGGGGGAGGCCAGCGTGCGTCGGCCTGGACGCGCCGGAGGCGGCGGCTTGGGCGCGCTGCCGTCGGTTCGATCCGACGCAACGCCGTCGCCCGCTGCTACGGATGGAGCGAGCATGAGCGACACCGCCCTGAGCCGGGGAAGGACGAACATCTGGACATCGTGCTGGATCGGCGAACGGCGCCGGCCACGGTGGCCGCTGGCTGGGAGTACATCCATCTCGAACACTGCGCACTGCCCGAGTTGGACCTGACGCAGATCGACCTGCGCGCCTCGCTGCTGGGCAAGGCTATGCGCGCGCCGCTGCTGATCAGCTCTATGGCCGGCGGCATGCCACGGGCCGAGGCCATCAACCGGCATTTGAGCGAGGCAGCGCAAGCCTTGGGGATCGCCATGTGCGGTTCGCAGCGTGTGAGCCTGCAATCCCGCAACTCCCAGGGGCTAACGCGCGCGCTGCGCCGCCTGGCGCCAGACATTCCCTTGCTGGCCAATATCGGCGCCGCGCAACTGCGGGAGGCCGACGGCCTGGACCTGGCGCGTCGCGCGGTGGACGCGCTGGAGGCCGATGGGCTCATCGTCCATCTCAATCCGCTGCAGGAAGCGGTACAGCCGGAGGGCGACCGCGAACTGGCGCGGCGTCCTGGCGCTGATCGCTGGCGCCGCGCGCATCGTGGGCGTGCCGATGGTGGCCAAGGAAGTGGGGGCGGGCCTGTCCGCCTCGGTGCCTGTGCGCTCGTCGAGGCGGGCGTGGCGGTAATCGATGTCGCCGGCGCCGGCGGCACCAGTTGGGCCGCAGTGGAGGGC
>NZ_RZQP01000153.1:0-15242 GCF_003998165.1 Mesorhizobium sp. M7A.F.Ca.US.007.01.2.1
ACATAGCCGACCGAGTTCTGCCGCGTCCGGCATGGCCAAAAATAGGAATTTATCCCTCGCCCGGGTCAATTCTTGCTTGACATTTATGTTCTCGTTCTGTTCACTTACCGTGCCTGCCGGAAAGGCCAACTGCCATGCTCATGCCGATCATCACGTAAGGCCCTCAAAGGGATGAACCTGCTCAACGGCCAACTTAGGAGCGACTTGATGTGCTCCCTCCATCACGCGTGCGACACGCTAGGAGGAACCGCGATGGGAACGATGTACTTCGATGCCGAGGTCAAAGCCGAGTTGCACTCTGAAGCCGTGAAGCTTGTCGCCCGCTACGAAAGCCCGCTTGAGACCGTGAAGGCGCTGATGGCCTACAACCGCGAGCCAGAGACTCAGATACTCGCCATAGCCCAGGCATCCGGGGATAGGTTCCATTGGCTACGACGATACGCCCCCTGTTGTAGGATGACCGGCGCGGGGATTGCGAAGTCCCGCCCTACGGCTAGGATAGCGCGGATGAACGGAACGACCTCTGAGGCAGCTTGTGCTGACGCACTCGCGGCGCTCCGCACGGCAGGGCGAGGCCGGGAAACGAAGTTGCCCATAACTGATCGGAGGAGACTTGGTATTGCGACCCCTCGCGCGACCTCAGCAGGTTGAATCGTTCCCGGCGTGACAGGAGAGCTTTTTGGCCATGCATGACCTTATCGCTTTCATTCAAAGCAACTCTGCGCTGGTGGCGGCTAACCCGCTGGCCTTTGCTACGTCTGCCGTATTGTTCGGCGGCGGCGGCTTTGCCGTTGGGCGCTATTTCCTTGCGGAGCGAATTGCCAATCTGGAAAGCCGGATTGCGCGGCGCGACGAGGAGATCACGGACCTGAAGGCCAAGCAGAAAGCACCGGAGCCGGAAGTCCCTGTGCCTCTGTTCGAGATGACAGAGATTCTTCCCCCTGCGCCACCCAACTTTCACCGGCTGTTGGTGAAAGACACCCTGCATGTCAAATAATTGCTCTCCCAACCCAAAGCACCCAGGCTGATCACAACCACGGCCTTCGACAATGAGACCGGCGACCTCCAACCCATCGTCGGGCCGGGCAGAGCTGCCGAGTGGACAGAGCGATGCGCACTGCCAAGACACTGGCGGACAAGCATGCTGGCGTCATTGCGTGGTCGCGCGAGGCTAACCCTTGGTGGGTGAATATGGCGGTGGATGCGGGAAGACGAAAAGATCAGACAGGAATTGGCAACCCCTACTCCACGATCTTCCAGTATGAGTCCTTGCGGATCACCTTTCCGTCACGAAATGTGTAGAAATCGCAACCTCGAACTTCCTTTTTGACGCCCTCGCGGGTGGTGCCTGTGAGGGTCCATTTCGACATGCCGGTATTGGCAGCCTCGTCCGCAAAGTGCTGTCCACTGCCGTAATGCACATCGGGCAAACCCTCAAAGCGTGTGGCAAGCGCGTCTCGTACGCTGCGCTTGCCCTCGCAGCGCGTTCCCCAAGGCTCGGCCCCCCTTGGCATCTCCAGAACGCAGTCGTCGGCAAAGAACGCCATGATGCGATCCAGATCGTGCGCATTGAAGGCCTCGCAAAGCTCCGTCAATGTGGCTCGAATGTCCATTCGCGAACGGCTCCTCGAATTTCGAAGTAGGTCACTGGCGGCGGATCCGGTCAAGTGTGCAGCCAGACACCCTGGCTCTGACCGGGATGGAGCGCGGCTTCCGCCACTCACCCCTTCTTAGCGAGCGCCCAGACCATCAGCGGGTATTCCTCGTCGTTACTGAGATCCCGCCACAGGCCGTAGGCGCGAACAGGGCCACCGATATGGGCCCTGGCACAGGCCTTGTTGCCCCAGCCGTGGACCTTGACGTTGGCTTCGGGGAAGCCGCCGTCCACCATCAGCTGTTTGAGGCCGGCGGGCGTCCATCTGTTGTAGTCGTGCGGTCTGGCGTGCACGCGAAACAGGAAGGGCGTTGCCACCATCGCCCAACCGCCGGGCCGGGTCATGGCGTGGATGTTCCGCACCGCCGCCTGCGGACGCTGCACGTGTTCCAGCACCTGGTCGGCGATGACGATCGAATACTGCTCATCGGTGCGGTCGTTGCAGATGTCGAAGGCGGGGAAATCGACAGAGCGGTAGTTGGAGCACATCGTGCGCCAATAGCGGTTCCAGCCGGGCGAGATCTCGATCACGTCGGAGGATTTACGGTTGCTGGCTTCGAGAAAGAGGCTGAAAGCCTCGATCTGGCGGATACGCAGCCAGTTGCGGGAATCATAGCCAAGCAGCCGCTTGGCTGCCTGTTTGCCACGGCTCTTCAGGGTGCCGGCAAGGCTCTCAGTCATCACGACCTCCAGAGACCCGCCGTCCTTGCTGGTAGCACTATGTTATGGGCAAAAGATGACAACGCAGCGCCGCCGCCGGCGGCGCGATCAGAAACAATGTACCAGCAGGGCCACCGCCCCACAGTGGAGCTTCCGTTCCCATTTCCCACTCAGACAACGGATGAGCAGACTAACTCTGCTTAATAATCGCCGTTGTAGTACCTGTCGTCGCACGGCGCCGTGTAGATGCGGCCGCGGCGGTCCTGGTAGCGGCACATCTGTTCGCCGCGACGCTGCGGCGTAGTGGCCGAGCCGACGACGGCGCCGAGCAGGGCGCCGCCGGCAGCGCCGATGAGCGTGCTTTCGGTGTTTCCGCCGATGGCCTGACCGACGAGGGCGCCGCCAGCGCCGCCGATCAGAGCGCCAGTTCCGGCCCGCTGCTGGCCTTCGGTCTGCGCGCACCCCGCCAGTGCTGCAATCATCAGCACGGCGGCTATGACTTTGTGAACGTTCATGCAAATCTCCCTTGAAGGCCTGATATCCCTATGGCTTGCCACCTGCGGCTGCAATGCGGCGGAACGGGGGCACGAGCCCTCACGATAAAAGACATGGTTTCTCGGGTGTTGATAGAAGCCTGCCTGCTATTCTCCGCGCTTCTCGTTTTATGGCAACGAGTCCCATTCGATACAAAGTGTCGATCAATGTGTAACGAGATTGGAGCCTCATACCGCTAGGATCGTCCGGTTCAAGCGGACGTTCAATCTGCCTCCAGGCGCTAAATGATGGAACAGGCGCACCCGGTCCGTCGACCTGCTGAGAACGCACAGCGCGTGCGCGCAGCTCAATACGTGCGAATGTCCACCGACCACCAGAGCTATTCGATCGACAATCAGAAGGATGCAATCCGTGAATTCGCGGATGCGATGAACTACGACATCCCGGCACATGCGAGGACGCCGGTCGCAGCGGCTTGAACCTTGAAGGTCGCGCCGGCCTGAAAGGCTTTGGCGGATGTCGAAACGAAGAACGCGGATTTGGAATCGTCATCGTCTACGACGTGAGCCGATGGGGCCGATTCCCGAACCCCGATGAGAGTGCGTCGTACGAGTATCGGTGTCGCGTTGCCGGCGTTGAATTGAATATTTTGGCGAACAGTTCGCAAACGATGGCAGCATCGGATCAGACCTGCTCAAGGCGATAAAGCGCAGCATGGCGGCCGAGCACAGCCGGGTGTTGTCAGTCAAGGTGTTTGCCGGCCAGTGCAGGCTCATTCGAATGGGATACCGGCAAGGAGGGTCGTCCGGCCTGGGCCTGAGGCGCCGGCTCATCGACCAGCTTGGGCGCACAAAGACCATGCTCGCTCTCAAAGAGTACAAGAGCCTCCAGACGGATCGGGGCATCCTCGTGTCTGGACCACCTGATGAAATTGCGACGGTGCGCTGGATCTACCATGAATACGTGAAGGCTGGTCGGACCGAGCTTCAGATTGCGCGGTCGTTGAATGCCAAGGGAGTGGTCACCGGTCTCGACCGACCTTAGAATTTCCGCTGCCCAAATTGTAGGCGCTGCCGCGATCAGCCTAGCCGTTCATCGGGTGCAAGGCGGGACAGTAGGCCGCGAATAGAGAAACGCAGGCCATCCGACGCGAAAACGAGATCTGGAGCCTCTCCAAATAGGCTGGTCAATGCGGCGCGCATATAGCGTGTTCCATACCCTACTCGCGAGGGTTGAACTACCGACGGTCCTCCTGATTCGATCCATCTCAGCGTCAGCACTGGTTCCGAACTCGCCGTTATATTCCATTCCAATCGTATCCTACCTTCGGGGCGGGACAAGCCGCCATATTTAATGGCGTTTGTTGCTAGTTCATGAAGCGAGAGGGCGAGAGTTGTACCGGCATCGCGCGAAAGCAGCACCTCGGGTCCGTCGATCGTGATGGCAGTTTGTTCCTTGGAAAGGTATGGCGCGAGGACCGATTTTGCGACATCCGTTAAGGCCACGGTCTCGCCACCGGCAGCAAAAACTGCAGAATGAACATCCGACAAGGCTCTCAATCGCCCTTTGAAGTCTTCTGCAAGTCCTTCTGCCGAGATCGCGCCGCGCCTGGTCATATCGAAGATGGATATGACGGTCGCCAGGATGTTTTTCACTCGATGATTTAGCTCAAGGCGGAGTTCCGTCTCCCGCTCAAGATAGTCACGCACGTCGCGCTGGCGAATTCTGGTGAGGAGTGCCGACTGGATTCCGCTTATCAGTTCGAGCGCAGCCACTGGACGCTGATAGTATATCTGGCGCGAACGTGGCCAGGCAGCACTCAGCGCCGCTTGGATGCGTGACTGCTGTGCCCCACGGTCCAACAAAACAACGATTGGAATTTCCGACCAATTGGGCTGAGCCTGAAGGAAACCTTCAACTGTTGCGATCGCCTGAGGATTCAAGGCTTCGTGGGTGACAACCAGCACTCCAGGAGACAGTGCAAGCAATCCCTCTAAGTCCTCGGGGCTCGCCGCTCGAGCCCGTAAACCACGTTCCTGCAGCAGGGAGGCGGTGTAACCAGCATCCTTGCGGTAAGGCGCCAAAATGAGCACCCAATCCAGTGTTCCCAGCCCGTTTCGCTCGACGTCGCTCACGTCTCGGGCAGAGGATTGTAGGAAACGACGGAAACGCCGGAACTCGCGATGAAAAGTTCCCGGACATCGAGATCGTGGGGACCGTGGCGTTTCTTGACAACCGTGATATTGCGCCTAAGGCGGCCTTCATGCTCGGACATGCGCAGCAGAAGCACGGTGTCGCCGAGAAAACTGACGTCCACGTCGATCCCAACATTCTGCCCGAGCAAACCATGCTGGGCGACAATGAGCATGGTTAGCACGTCAGCGCGAGCGAGATGTTTCAGGAGAGACTGGATGTCCAGCACCGCCTTTTCCCGGTGGGGAAGAGAATTCAGATAGCCGGTGAAGCTGTCAATCACGACTACCCGGGTATTGTTGCGACTGACGACTTGCTGCACAATCTGGCCGAACTCTCCGGGCGAGATTTCGTTCGGACTAAAATCGTAGATGACGAGTTGGCCGTCCTTGTAGAACTGCCGAAGATCCATCCCAAGGCCTTCGGACCGGCGAAAGAAAGTCTCCAGCCGCTCCTCAAACAGGAACAGGGCCACGCTCTCGCTCCGTTGAAGCGCGGCAGTGGCGTAAAGCGACGACATCGTCGACTTGCCTGTCCCCGACTGACCAATCACGAGCGTTATGGTTCCCGATTCCTGGCCGCCGCCGAACATCTCGTCGAGAGCGGCTACCCCTGATTTGATCAGTTGCGGCTTGGTCACTTCGGCAGGCGACCCGGGCACAATCCTCGGAAACACCACAACGCCTTCACCCTCGCGAATGGCCATATCGTGATAACCGTCTGCAAACGGCACGCCGCGCATTTTGCTGACTTCAACACGCCGGCGCACGCCGCCGTAATCCTCGAGAGATTTATCAAGCCGGATCACGCCGTGGGCAATGCCCTCGATTTCCTCGCCATTGTGATCGCCTCCGCTGGTCTGGGTGTCGAGCAACACTGCCACAATGCCCCGCTTGGCCAGGAAGGCCTTGAAACCAATCAGCTCGCGCCGGAACCTCGGTGTGTCGCCGGTAATCAGCCGGATCTCGAGCAGCGAGTCATAAACAAGCCTGTGTGGCTTGTGTTCTTCAATCGCGCGTTCAATCGCCTTGCGCGTCTCATCCAATCGAAGGTCCGCAGTCTGGAAAATCGTCTGATCGGCCGCTCCGCTCAAGGTCTCCGAAGCGGACAATTCCTCAACGCGGATGCCATCAAGCGTCCAGCCGTGTGAGGACGCAATCGCTTGCAATTCGGCGGCGGTTTGCGAAAGGCTGACATAGATGCAGCGTTCACCGGCTGCCACACCAGCGCGCAGGAATTGCAACGCCGCGGTCGTCTTGCCTGCGCCTGGATCGCCTTGCACGATGTAGAAATTTGAAGCGGGCAATCCACCGCGAAGAATTTCGTCCAAGCCGGCAATGCCGGAACTTACAACGGGCTGCTTCTTTCGCTCGGTCATTCCGCCATCGTCTCCAACAGGAATCGCAAGCCGCCAGTATCACAGGTTCGAAGTAGAACTGGGTGGAGCGATCGGCGGCCCGGCCCGGTATCTGAAATTCCAATTTCTGTAACGGCCGCGCCCCCGTCAGGCAAGTAGCTCGTTGCAGGCCACGGCAGTCACGGCCTGTGCCACAGCGCGCACGCCTTCCCATCGTCTGTGGAACCATCCAAGACGCCAGCAGTTTCACAGAGTTAACAAATGAACGGATGGGGTATGATTCAAGGGACCGTCGATAAAGCCGATGAGGATCGCTACCGCGTTCTCGTCGAGGCCGTTACTGATTATGCGATCTATATGTTGGACCGTTCGGGAACCGTGACGAGTTGGAACGCGGGGGCCGAGCGGTTCAAAGGCTATTCCGCGAGCGAGATCATCGGTCAGCATTTCTCGTGCTTCTACACGGAGGAGGATCGCGAAGCTGGTCTTCCATCGCGGACTCTGGAGACAGCAGCCCGCGATGGCAAATTTGAGACCGAGGGCTGGAGGGTTCGTCGCGACGGGACTCCTTTCTGGGCTCACGTTGTGGTTGATCCTATACTCGATCCAAGCGGCAAACTAACCGGCTTCGCCAAAGTCACCCGTGATCTTACCGAGCGCAAGAAAGCGGAGGAGGAAATCCGGAAAAATCAGGAGCAGTTCCAGCGTCTGGTTCAGGGCGTGACGGACTACGCGATCTACATGCTTGATCCTGAAGGCGTAATCACGAGTTGGAACTCGGGTGCAGAACGCATCAAAGGTTACTCGGCCGACGAAATAATCGGCAAGCACTTTTCGCAATTCTACACGCCCGAGGATCGCGAGCGAGGCAGTCCGCAAAGTGCCCTGGAGATCGCCGCCCGTGAAGGGCGAGTTGAGCGCGAAGGCTGGCGTATACGCAAAGACGGCACTGCGTTCTGGTCCCACGTGGTCATCGACGCCATTCGGCACGAGGATGGCGAACTCCTGGGGTTCGCGAAGATCACACGCGACATTACGGAGCGGAAGAAGGCGCAGGAGTCCCTGGATCAGGCACGTGAGGCCCTTTTCCATTCACAAAAAATGGATGCGATCGGCAAGCTAACGGGCGGCGTCGCTCACGATTTCAACAATTTGCTGATGGCGATTCTGGGTAGTCTTGAGCTGCTCCGCAAACGGCTTCCCGACGATCCACAATTGCTGCGTCTTCTCGACAACGCGGTGCTCGGCGCGCGACGGGGAGCGTCCTTGACGCAGCGCATGCTGGCCTTTGCCCGGCGGCAGCAACTCGATCCAAAGCCTGTCGATTTGATAGGGCTCATACACGGAATGAAGGATCTCTTGGAACGATCGCTGGGCTCAAGGGCGATCATAGAGACGAAATTTCCGCTCTCGCTTGATCGTGTGATGGTTGATGAAAGTCAAATCGAACTCGCATTGCTCAATCTGTGCGTCAATGCCAGGGACGCGATGCCTGGCGGCGGAACGATCGTCATCTCCACTCGGATGGAACAGGTCGGCGAAAGCAAAGAGGCTGGCTTGGCCCCGGGCCCCTACGTCTGCCTCTCGGTAGCAGACGCTGGCGAAGGAATGGACGAAGAAACACTAGCTCGGGCGACAGAACCGTTCTTCACCACAAAAGGCGTAGGCAAAGGCACGGGTCTCGGTCTGTCTATGGTCCATGGGATGACAGAACAAATGGGCGGGCGCCTGACGCTTAGGAGCCGCAAGGGAGCAGGAACGACGGCGGAACTGTGGCTGCCGGTGGCCACCGCGAGCTCGGAAGTCGCGCGCGGGCCGGATGTTCTTGCCGAGGAAGCCATTGAGACGGCGTCGCTGCGGATTCTGGCAGTGGATGACGATGCGCTGGTCCTTTTGAATACCGCGGCAATGCTCGAGGATCTCGGCCATACTGTCGCGGAGGCGCATTCTGCGGCGGCAGCCCTCAGGTTGCTGGAGGAGCAGCCGTTCGACCTCGTCATAACGGATCATGCTATGCCGAAGATGACGGGCCTGCAGCTATCGAATACGATCAAAGTCCAGTGGCCGAACGTACCCGTCATTATAGCAACGGGCTACGCCGAACTCCCGGGGACTCGCGACATCAAAATTCTCAGCAAGCCGTTTACTGAAGAAGAATTGGCGAACGCAATAGCAGCCGCTAATGTCGCGTAGGGTCGCCTTAGACACCACCCCCTTTGAGTTCCTTGATGCGTCAAGCTGGGATAAGATCCTCCAATATTTTTCTCTGAGAGTACTTGCGAAGCGGCAACCTGCTCGGCGGTCAGAAGGGTCTATGGAAAGTGTACGTTCAAGCAGCCGATTCGTGCGAGAGGACGACTTCGTTCTTCGAAAGATCGCTTTGGTCGCCTGCCCTACCAGCCTATGCCGCACTTTAGCTCCCGGATCTAACTGTTTGCAAGGATTGGGAACCCGCGAGGCGTTGTTCTCGCAGTCGCGCAGTCAAGCAGGAGTGCGGACAGGCCTACCCAGCAGCGAAACAGAAAAGCGCCGGCGCTGGGTCTTCACCGGGGCTAAGGGCATGTACGAGCTACCCTGCATGTCCGAGTTTCAGCCTGCGCTAATATTGTAAATGAATGACTGTGCGCACCGACTTCTCCGGGTCGTTGCGTTTGGCGTCACTGTGGTTCCCGAAGGGCCGATATACTCCACCAGCGCGAGGCATGACCGCTCAGATTCTGTTGGTCGGCGCCAACGTTCGCGCACCTCTGCGCCGGCCGCCACGGCACTTTGAGGTGAAGTGCCGCTCACCGGAGCTAAAACCCAGCAATTGGCCGACAATCGCCGAATAGCCGATTGGTTGAAAACGTACAGCGAATCCGTTGGGGTTATGCTGGACAACAGGGTAAACAATTCCTTTCGCTGGAAGGGAGGCCGCGATGGTTCGAACGCATTTAGAAGTTGCACAAGGCGTAATCGCAACCGGCTATCTTGTTCGGCATAATTCCATGATCGGAACTGCCAAGTTTCGCCAAGACGTGGATCGTTCAAGGCGCGCAATCGAGACATCGCGCGAACTGCTCAAACGCCTTCGCCAACGTCACCACGATGACATGGCGCGAGGGTGGGAAGATCCGGGCGTGGCAAGCGTCGCCGTCTCCGCCTTTGACGCCGACATTCTCCGATCGGCATTCCGAGAGTTGGTCAGGCAAACGGGTGTGCCTGAGTATCAATGGCGTGATCTGGCCACGAGCCTGGTACATGAATTCACCGGGTGCGAGCAGATGGAAACCGGCCTGGTGGATTGGATCACCAGCAAGTAGCGCTACAAGGAAACCTTTTCGGGGATTCGGAATTAGGGTCGCATGGCCCGCTTCTTCTTTGATTTAACCGACGATGGCGAAGTCTTTCCCGATCCTGAAGGAACCGAAATTGCGAGCCGGGAAGCCGCTGAAGATGAGGCAGCAAGAGCGTTGCTTGAAATAGCCAAAGACCGGATGCCGGACGGCACTTTCAGAGAGGTTGCCATCCATGTCCGCGATCACACCAGCAAGCTCCTATTCTCCGTGAAGGTCACGTTCGAGTTGGTGCGTGAGCCGCCCGACGGATGAGGACGCGGCCCTAGCTATTCATTATGGCTGCGCACCAACGCCAGCGGCATGCGGTCGCTGAGGCTGCCATCATTGCTTTCGAACTGCAAGACGCCTGAAAATGCGATTGGCGCCTTCTGCCGTCGAGGTAGAAATGACGTCGTCCGCCTGACGCTAATGTGACCTAATATCGTTGTTTGCCGCCGGCATTGAAGGATGTTTGAAGAATGACTCGTGTTGACCACCCTCGCTGTCTCTGTGGGGGATCATGGTTTCCGGCAAGTCGCCAACGCCGTACTGTGAGCCCCGGACCGAAATAAGGTCATGGTTGTCGGGGCGTGTGTTTGTCACGGCCTTCGACGATGGATAATTTCTTCAATAAGTTTCGCGTCGGCTTCGTGTTCCGCGGCCCGCGTAGCCATTTGGCTGGCCAAGCTATGTCTTTCCCGAGCGGCTTCTCGTTGCGCCGTCCGTTTCGCCAACTCGGCCCGCTGCTGGTGCGCTCTTAGAAGGCTCCAAAGGGCCTGTTCCGCATCGTCCGCCTGGGCCTGCATCAAAACGTCCGCTCCGAATGCATGTCCAGTGTGACAACGGTAACGGGTAATCGGCCCGTCTTCGATCTCCCAAAGCGGTCCGTGACATTCGGGGCAGACAAATGTCGAGGGGATGCCAAGCTGGCGTTCTGTCTGTTCCATTGTGCTGTGCTCCTGAGCAGCAATCGCAGCCTCAAGGCGGATGACAGGCGGGATTTCTGGTGTCGGCCCTGCGAGTTCGGACGCAAGCCTGCGCAACAGGCCAGCCATTTCGGACAGGGCGACGCAATGGTCGACTTCCACATTCTGCAAGGCGCTCAGCGGCATATCGGGTACTGCAGCGTCGTCGGGATCTTGAACCACGCTGACCCCTCCGCAAATCTTGATGGCGCGCAAGCCGGCGGTCCCGTCGGAGAGGCTGCCCGTGAGCACGACACCAATCACGCTGCCGCCAAAGCTGCAGGCCGCTGATCGAAAAAGGGGATCGATGGCAGGGCGCGCCAAATTCTCCCGCGGCCCGCGCCGCAGCAGCATGTGATCATCATGTAAAAGCAGGTGAGCTCCGGGCGGTGCAACGAAGATGTGCCCGTTTTTAACCTTCGTGCCGCTGGCGGCATTCGCTACGGGCATGTTGGCAGCGCGACCGAGAATGTCGCCGAGGTAACTCGTGAGACCGACGTGCTGTACGATGAGGAGGGCCGCCGGAATGTCCGGCGAAATATCCCGGACAAGTCTCTTCAGCGCGTCGAGGCCCCCCGCCGAGGCTCCGATTGCGACAATGCACCGGTTCTCGCAACCGTAGGCACGGACCTTCTCCGACTGCCCCGCATGTTCCGACTCTGATCGTGGTGCGGCGGTGGCCATATGTGCTTCACCCACTCAGCAAATAGCGAGCACTCCGGCCAGTCCGCTGCTGCCAGTCGGATGCCCTGCTTTCGTCGTTAGCTTCCTGACCCCGAACATAGTTGCCCGCAATGACGTCAGCTCCAAACTAACGCTTACGTGCGCGTTTGACAGCAGCCTCGGCCACGGCCGGCGCCTCCTGAATGCTTGCCGCGCCGCCAAAATCCGCGTTCTTGGTTCGGCCAGCTCCCGGACCGGCACCTAGATCAGCGCCCGTGATCGGATCGGACGCCGGATCAGAAAGAGTACGGTCGGCCATCTTGGCCACCACCTTCATGTCTCTGGCGCCCATTTTGACGATTGCCAAGCCGTCTCCGCCGTCGACGGGCATCACCTCTTCAAGGTCATCGATCCGATCCCACTCTTCGCCGGAATTCCATGGACCATTGGTATCGCCGTCACCTTGAGAGGTGTTGACGTACATGCTGGCGTACCTCTCGATGCCCGGGAGCTTGCCTGACGGGAAATTGTTTTCGATGGCGTAGAGTGCTTTCTCAAACGACTTTTGATGAGCGATCTCGCGTGTCATCAGGAAGCCGAGCGCGTCCTTGATGCCCGGATCATCGGTGATGTTGATGAGGCGTTCGTAAACGATCTTGGCGCGCGCTTCAGCGGCGATGTTCGACCGCAAATCCACGGTAGGTTCACCGCGTGAGTCGACATAGGCCGCGGTCCAGGGAACGCCGGCTGAGTCGCACAGCGCGGGAGCACCGCCAAACAGGATGGATTCCTTGGCTGTCGTACCGCTGGCGCCGATCATCATATAAAGGTCCGCTTCTTTCATCTGGCCTTCGGCAAGTTGTGCCTTGAGCCCCTTGTTCAGCATGGTGACGATCGATCCCACCACCTCAAGGTGGCTGAGTTCTTCAGTGGCTATGTCGAGCAACATGTCGCGACGGCCAAGATCATCCTCGCCGAGGCCTTGCGTGAAATAGCGCATCGCCGCGGCAAGCTCACCATCGGCGCCACCGAATTGTTCCATGATCATGCAGGCCAGGCGGGGATTAGGCTCCGAAACGCGGACGGTGTATTGCAGGCGCTTGTTGTGCATGAACATTGGCAATCCTCCAGGGGGTTGGGTTGCCCAACATCCGCCTGCGAGGATTGTTCCATATTGCATCGAGTGACGCAGTGGCCGATCCGCGAGGCCATGGCGCGCTAGGGGTGAAATTCGTGTCGGGACGCACATCAATGAGCGCCTCCAGATGGGAAAAAGACTGGTCGCGCACGTTTTCCTCCGGGTACTGGAACGAACATGTTGTCGGGACTAACCCACGATGAAAGCGGCGAAAAACTGCTGAGGCTCTGCATTCGTCTGCAGGTCACAGCGATGGGATGACAGATCCCGAATGGCCACAGCAAAGTCCGGCGCCAGGCATCTCTTGCGAAGTTCTGCGATCTCGGAACAATCGCGCCAACCACAGTTCGAGCCAGGCAGCGGAGCTGCAAGATTGGTGACCCGATCCCCGCGTGAGCCCTCCCACGGCGTAGGCGCTTGATCACCAGCAGGCGATATAATCGAGGCGATAGCATCGATGGGCAAGAAGGCCAAGCAGAACACCGCGTCTCGGACGGATCGCGAAAGGGCCATCGAAGCGACTACTTTGCCCGAAAGTGCGGCCTCACCAAGGACGAGGCACTCAAGATTCTCAGGTCGCAGGATCGATGAAGAAGCGAAACGGCGGTCGGGCGGCCGGTAGGAGCAATCGTCGCTCGATCGTCGCAACCGATGGCGGCGCATGATCTAGTTCACCCCGACACACCTTTTCAACAATCCGCTTCAACCATCCGGGCATGCCGCGGGCCGGGTCCCGTTTAGACCGGCAGAGGCAGCCGAGCGACCATTGTGGCTTGCAATATGTGCCGAAAAGCGCGCGATCTGGTCTCACAGCAGCTTGCCCACAAAACGCTGAAGAGGTCGTTCCGGCACCGCGGCCCCCGACCGCCGTCTTATCAACATTGATCGGCGAAAGCGTGACCAGCAATCGACTTCGATAGGCGAGAACGCCGGTTAAGGCGCGGCAGGCGGCTTGACAAGCGGCCACGAGGCTAGCCAGGCGCAGAGGCGACATGGCGCCGGTTGTGCCGACCAGAACGGAGCGAGATCCCCACGGTCCTTGCTCGTGTTCCCACGATGTCTTTGAGGGCGAGGAACAACCGATGGCCTTGGTTGTTAGAGCTGCATATGCCGCGAAGCATTGAACTCGAAGTGGGACATGGAGATGGCGACGAAGAAAAGCGCCCAGAGCAGCACAAAGGGCCTGGAAGATCTATTTTACGAAGCCTTGAAGGACATATACTACGCGGAGCGTTAAGTGCCCTCAAGAAAATGGCCAGGGGTACCGAATCGCAAGAGTTGACCGCCGCGTTCGAGAAGCACCGCGACGAGACTGAGGGTCAGGTTGAGCGGCTGCAGCAGGTGTTCGAGATTTTCGGCAAGCGCGCGCAGGGCAAGACCTGTCCCGCGATCGACGGCATCATTGAGGAGGGCGGGGAGATACTGGAGGAGCTCCAGGCGGCGCCGGCCCTCGACGCCGGGCTTGTTGCCGCTGCCCAGGCCGTCGAGCATTATGAGATCGCCCGTTATGGGACATTGGTAACCTGGGCAAGGCTGCTCGGCTTGAATGACGCGGTTCCGCTGCTGCAGCAGACGCTCGACGAAGAGAAGGCAACGGACGAGGCGTTGACGCAGCTTGGAGAAACCAGCGTAAATGAAAGGGCGCTGCAAGATGCCGCCTAGATCTAGCTGAACGCGTTGGGCGGGAGGGAGATCGAGTCCAGCGACACCGTCGATCAGGTTGGCTGGCGCTGCGTGCATGAGCAAATAGTGGATACGGTCGTTGCACTGAACCGTCCGAGGCGGTCATTCCTGCGCGAACAACTCGCCTTGCCCATGAATGGTTGCAGGAACATCCGTGGCAGCTTGGGATCAGCGCCCATGGTAGAAACCAAAGGAACAATCAACCCGAGCTTCCGCTCGATATCGTTGCTCGAAACTGTCGGAGCTCTGGCCGGACGCGCCAGCAGCGCCGCGACGCTCGCTTCCATCTGCCCTCGGCGAGGCGCGCGGAATCGCTCGATCGTGCGGCCCGATCGCAGCGACACCGCTGTTTCGTCCGGCTCCGCGTGCAGACAGGATGAGGCGCGACTGTCACTGCAGTTTTCAGGTGCCAGGTGAGGGTCCTCGTCACCGGCGCGTCGGGTCTGATCGGAGCTTCTCTTTGTGCGCGCCTGGCCGCCGATGGATATGAAATCGTTCGCGTGCTGCATCGTGCCGGCGCCGCTCCCTTCAGAGGCTTGCCGCCTGTCTTGCTCGACATGGCAAAGGCGCTGCAGACGCAGGACTGGAGCCCGCATCTGATAGGCATCGACGCGGTCGTCAACTGCGCCGGCGTGCTGCAGGACAGCGCGCAAGAAAGCACTGGCGGTGTGCATGCGGGTGGCGCATCGGCACTCTTTGCCGCCTGTGAGCAGGCGGGCGTGAGAAAAGTCATTCACTTCTCGGCAATCGGGGTCGATCGGCTGCAGCCGTCCGCCTTCTCGGCCACCAAGCTGGCTGGCGACCAGGCGTTGATGGCGCGCGATTTGGACTGGGTCATCCTGCGCCCGTCGGTCGTGCTGGGCCGGCCGGCGTTCGGCGCCAGTGCGCTGTTTCGCGGACTGGCCGCATTGCCACTGTTGCCGGTGATGCCCAGCACGGGTCGGCTTCAGGTCGTACAGTTGGATGACGTGATCGCCACTGTCCTGCATTTTCTCCGGCGCGATAGCGCATCGCGCATCACGCTTGACCTTGCCGGACCTGAAGCGCTGCCGATGAGCGAGGTGGTCGGCCTCTACCGCCGCTGGCTCGGGTCGAGACCGGCTGGAGAGTTCACTCT
>NZ_RZQP01000154.1:0-15061 GCF_003998165.1 Mesorhizobium sp. M7A.F.Ca.US.007.01.2.1
GCGCCGACATGATCATCGGCGTCGATTTGAACAACGACAAGAAGGAGTGGGGCGAGCGGTTCGGCATGACGCATTTCGTCAATCCGAAGGAGATCGACGGCGATGTCGTGCCCTACCTCGTCAACATGACCAAGCGTGGCGCCGACCAGGTCGGCGGCGCCGACTACACATTCGACTGCACCGGCAGCACCAAGGTCATGCGTCAGGCGCTCGAAGCCTCGCATCGCGGCTGGGGCAAGTCGGTGGTCATCGGCGTTGCCGGCGCCGGCCAGGAGATCTCGACGCGGCCGTTCCAGCTGGTCACCGGCCGCACCTGGATGGGCACCGCCTTCGGCGGCGCGCGCGGCCGCACCGATGTGCCGAAGATCGTCGACTGGTACATGGACGGCAAGATCCAGATCGACCCTATGATCACCCACACGCTGAAGCTCGAGGACATCAACAAGGGTTTCGATCTCATGCATGCCGGGGAGAGCATTCGCAGCGTCGTGGTTTACTGACCGGCTCACACGACACGCCCGCGTCGAAGGCTCTGTGTTCCCAAAATACCGTGCCTCCCCGACATCGGGCGTTAGGCCGGCGGCGCGACTGACATTCCGGATGTCCGCGCCGCCGGTCGGTTCGACCCCACCTGATCCGCCCGGGTTGCCGCGATCAATGTCGATGCCGTAGACACCGGCCCATTGGTGTTTGAAATCCGTGGAGAGGGAATATGCCGGAACCCATGAAGACCATCTCCCAGGCAAAATCCCATGGCGGAGTGCAGGGCATCTATTCGCACCTGTCGACGAGTTGCTGCTGCGACATGACGTTTGCCGTTTTCGTGCCTCCACAGGCCCGGGAAACGCCTCGCCCCGTGGTGTGGTATTTGTCGGGACTGACCTGCACCCATCAAAATGTCATGGACAAAGGCGAATACAGGCGCATGGCCGCCGAACTTGGCCTGATCGTCGTCTGTCCAGACACCAGTCCGCGCGGCGCCGACATCCCTGATGACAAGGACAATTGGCAGTTTGGCGGCGGCGCCGGCTTTTATCTTGATGCAACGCAGGAGCCTTATGCGAAGAACTACCGGATGTATTCCTACCTCGTCGAGGAACTACCCACGCTGATCGCCGCTAATTTTCCGGCAGACATGTCGCGCCAAGCCATAACGGGCCATTCGATGGGCGGACACGGCGCGCTGACGATTGCTTTGAAAAACCCGCAGCGGTTCAGGAGTTGCTCGGCATTTGCGCCGATCGTGCAGCCAAGCGCTGCCGGCTGGTCAAGGCCGGCTTTCGAAAAATATCTCGGCACGGATGAGGCCTCGTGGCGGGCCTACGACGCTACTTCGCTTGTTGAAGACGGGCGCCGCTTCCCGGAATTTCTCGTCGATCAGGGAACATCGGACGGGTTCCTGAATGACGGGCTGAGACCCTGGCTTTTGGAGGCGGCCTGCGCCAAAGCCGGCATTCCGCTGACGTTGCGCATGCAAGACGGATACGACCATTCGTATTTCTTCATTTCGACATTCATGGACGACCATTTGAGATGGCATGCGGAACGGCTTGCATAGGTCGAGGTCCGAGCGATGCAATCGGATTAATCCTCGTCCAAGCGAGGACCGCGTTACTCTTTTTCGTCTCTACCAGGGCGAGGAACACGATGGCGCCGCATTGAAATTATTGAACAATTTCAACCGGAGGCGCTACCAACGCGTACAAATTTTTTAGCCATTTCAACGGTTTAACTGGATTTTGGTAGCGGGAGAGGGACTTGAACCCCCGACCCCAGGATTATGATTCCCGTGCTCTAACCAACTGAGCTACCCCGCCAGGGCGGCGAAAGACCCGAAATCCGCCTCAAATCGAAAGGCATGTCGGGGGCGTTCGCCAAGGTCGCGCGGATATAAGGTTGGGAGGGCGAGCCTGTCAAGCTTCGAAGCAACCGGCTTGCCGGCTTATCGTCATTATCGAAAAGCTTTGCCGCGGCGACATTTGGTTGTCGCCGCCGGGGTTGAGTTCGAAGGGGCACGTCGCTATGTCTCGGCCACGAGTTTTTAGAGTTTGAAACAGATGAAGCCGCGCATAGCAGTCCTCGGTTGCGGATACTGGGGCAGCAACCACATCCGCACTCTCAAGGCGCTCGGCGCGCTGCACGCGGTCTCCGATACCAACCGGGCCCGCGCGGAAGGCTTTGCCAGCGAGCAGGACTGCCTGGCGATCGAGCCGGACCAGCTGTTCGTCCGTGACGATATCGACGCCATCGTCATGGCGCTGCCGCCGCAATTCCATGCCGACCTTGCGGTACGTGCCGTCGAGAACGGCAAGGACGTGCTGGTGGAAAAGCCGATCGCGCTGACGGTGGCGGATGCCGAGCGTGCGGTGCAGGCGGCCAAGGATAATGGCCGCGTCTTCATGGTCGGCCATGTCCTGCGGTTCCACCCCGCCTTCGAGACGCTGAAAGGGCTGATCGACAAGGGCGAGCTTGGCGAAGTCCGCTACATCCACTCTCACCGGCTCGGCCTCGGCAAGTTCCACACAGAGAACGACGCGCTGTGGGACCTGGCGCCGCACGATCTATCGATGATCCTGGCGATCACCGGCACAGAGCCGATCGAGGTGCGCGGCGAGGGGGCCGCCCTGCTCGACAATCTCAGCGACTTCGCGCATCTGCACATGCGCTTCCCCAACGGCCTGCGCAGCCATCTCTTCACCTCGCGTCTCAATCCCTATCGCGAGCGGCGGCTGACCGTGGTCGGCACCAAGGCAATGGCGGTGTTCGACGACGTCGAGCCATGGGAACGCAAGCTGGCCGTCTACCGCCACGCGGTGTGGCAGGACAGCGGCCAATGGGCCTTCACCACCAATGAGCCGTCCTATGTCGCGGTTGCCCAGGGCATGCCGCTGACGCGCGAGCTGGAGCATTTCATCCAGTGCATCGAGACTCGTGCCGAACCGCGTACCAGCGGCGAGGAAGCGATCCGGGTGCTGCGCATCCTGACCGCCGGCACGGTCACCCACACCAAGTCGAATTCCTGAAGCGCGGATTATTCGGCAGGAAACTTATTCGGCAAGAATCTTATTCCGCGGGAATCTTATTCCGCGGGAATCTGGGCCGGCCGGGCGGCAAGCCGGGTCAGCATGGCCTCGGCCTCGGCGCCACGCTCCGATCGCTCGATGAAGCCGCCGCCGAACACGCGGGCCTCGTTGCCGTCATCGGAGTAGAGCACGCAGGCCTGGCCCGGCGCGATGCCGGACTCGCCGTCTACCAGCTCCACCCATGTGGCACCGGCACGATGATGCAGCACGGCCGGGCGCGGCGGCCGCGTCGAGCGGACCTTGGCGAACAGTTCCAGGCCGCCGGCAGGGACGTCTGTGAGCGGTCCGTCGCCCAGCCAGTTCATATTGCGCAGATAGATCTTGTGCGTCTCCAGCGCCTCGCGCGGGCCAACCACGACGCGAGCCCGGTCGGCATCGAGATGGACGACGTAAAGCGGCTCGCCGGAAGCGATGCCGATGCCACGGCGCTGGCCGATCGTGTAGCGCAGGATGCCCTCATGGCGGCCGAGCACGCGGCCGTCGATGTGGACGATGTCGCCCGGATTGGCCGCAGTTGGCTTCAGCTTGGCGATGATGTCGGAATACTTGCCCTGCGGCACGAAGCAGATGTCCTGGCTGTCCTGCTTGGCGGCAACCGCCAGCCCCATCTCCTCGGCGATGGCGCGAACCTGAGGCTTCGACAGGCCGCCGAGGGGAAAGCGCAGATAATCGATCTGCGCCTGCGTGGTGGCGAACAGGAAGTAGCTCTGGTCACGGTCGGCGTCGACCGGACGGTAGAGCGCGCGCTGGGCGCCATTGGCGCCGGAACGGATGTAGTGGCCGGTGGCCAGCGCGTCGGCGCCGAGCTCCTTGGCGGTGGCCAGGAGGTCGGCGAACTTCACCGTCTGGTTGCAGGAAACGCACGGGATCGGCGTCTCGCCGGCGACGTAGCTCTCGGCGAAGGGATCGATGACCGCCTTGCGGAAGCGTTCCTCGTAGTCGAGCACATAATGGGGGATGCCGAGCGTCTCGGAGACACGGCGGGCATCGTCGATGTCCTGCCCCGCGCAGCATGAGCCGGCCCGGTGCGTCGCCGCGCCGTGGTCGTAGAGCTGCAAGGTGACGCCGACGACGTCGTAGCCCTCGCGTTTCAGCAGGCCGGCGACGACCGATGAATCGACACCGCCGGACATGGCGACGACGATGCGGGTGTTTTCGGGACGTCCGGGAAGATCGAGACTGTTCATGATGCTTTCGTTCTGCGCGGCGCCTCAATGCCAATGTCGAGAATATAGGTCAAGCTTTACCGGCGCGCCAGCGTGCAGGGCGATTCACCGTTTGTGGCCGATCTTCGCCAATGGATGCATTTTCCCCCGGCAAATCAGGGTTTGCGGGCAGATGTTTCAAATGCCGGCGAAAAGACTAACGCGGCGTTCATGATCCTTACCTAGTCATTAGGGTCTGCTTAGGCAATTTTTAAAGCTGTGGCGGTAACGTGGCGGGGATTGGGTCTTTGAGTTTTTTGTAGAGAGTACGATGACCGATCTGGTTAGACCGAGAGTCAAATATGTTATCGGGCCTGACGGCAGCCCTCTTACGATTGCCGATCTGCCGCCGACCAATACACGTCGCTGGGTTATCCGGCGTAAGGCGGAAGTGGTTGCGGCCGTGCGCGGCGGGCTTTTGAGCCTGGACGAGGCATGCCAACGCTACAAGCTCACCACCGAGGAATTCCTGTCCTGGCAGGCGTCGATCGACGAATACGGCCTTGCCGGGCTGCGCACGACACGCATCCAGCAATACCGGCACTGACCATTGCGAATTTAGATGAAGGGCGCGGCTAACTCCGCGCCCTTCTGTTTTTCACGGTCACCGTTCCGCTCAGAGCGACAGCACAACCTTGCCGATCGGCTTGGTGGCAAGGAAGGCGTGAGCGGCCCCCGCCTGGTCCAGTGGGAAGCTCTTCGCCACATGGACGGTGATCTTGTTGGCATCGATCAACCGAGCCAGTTCCAGCAGGCCCTCCCTGTCGGGGAAGACCGACATACGCTCGACCCGAATATCGCGCGCACTGGCGTGCGCCCTTGTGTCGTCGCTGACATCGAGCAGTGACACCAGCACGCCGCCACGCTTGAGCACCTTCAGCGAGCGTTGGGCGTGGTCGCCCCCCATTGGATCCAGCACCAGATCGATGTCGCGAACCTGGTCGGTGAAATCGCCCTTGGTGTAGTCGATGACCTCGTCGGCGCCGAGGTTGCGGACGAAATCGAGCTTGCCCGGGCTGGCCGTGGCGACGACGTGGGCGCCGCGCGCCTTGGCGATCTGCACCGCCAGATGACCGACGCCGCCGGCTCCCGCATGCACCAATACGCGCTGCCCCGATTTCAGCCCGCCGTGGCGAACAAGCCCTTGCCAGGCGGTGAGGCCGGCCAGCGGCAAGGCGCCTGCCTCGAGGTGGCCCGCGCCCTTCGGCTTCAGTGTGATTTGATCGGCAGGTACGGCAACCAACTCGGCATAGGCGGCGGCCTGCTTGGGAAAGCGCGGCATCCCGAACACCTCGTCGCCGATCTTGAAGCCGGTGACGCCGGCGCCGAGTGCTTCGACAGTTCCCGAGATATCCCAACCCAGGATGAAGGGCGGCTCGCCGAGCAAGGGGTAGTAGCCGGCACGGACGGCGCCATCGACCGGATTGATGCCCGCGGCCTTGACACCGACCAGCACTTCGCCGGCCTCTGGCGTGGGATCGGGCTGATCGGCGATGACAAGGACGTCGGGTCCGCCGACGGAATTCTGGATAGCGGCACGCATTGAGATATCTCCTGCTCGGTTGATGCCACTATCATTTGGATAGTAATAGTCCCTTGTCCAGTATGTACCTTTCTGATACATACGCACCTCATGGATAGTGAAGATGATTGCGGTTTCGGCTATGACGCGTTCCGGCGAACGTGTCCTTCGCACACGGTGCTGGAGATGCTGGCCAGCAAATGGGTCTATCTGGTGGTTTGCGCGCTGCGCAAAGGCCGGCTGCGCAATGGCGAGCTTGCCCGGAAGCTTGACGGCATCACGCCGAAGATGCTGACCCAGACGCTGCGCGTGCTCGAGCGCGACGGATTGGTACGGCGCGAGATCTTTCCGGTCATTCCGCCGCGCGTCGAATATGAATTGACCGAGCTCGGTCAGAACCTGGCGGGACTGCTTACCCAGATCAGGTCATGGGCGGAGCAGCATGCGCCGGATATCAAGGATGCCCGTGCAAGGGCAATTGCCGAGAATGAAGGGGATTGGGCCGCGTAGGGCGGGTTTCATTCTTCTGGGCGTATTCCGCCGGGCCGCAAGCCGCGACAATGCGCCAGTCCGATGGCGAGCGTTGACGTCGCCAAGGGCAGGGTTTTAGCCGATCATGGCGCTGCGGCCACCGACTTCGGCTTCGCGGATCTTCGTGTCGCGCGATTCCAGCATTTCCGCTTTGGAAAGCTCCGCTTCAGCTTCGCCGAGTAATGATTCGGCGGCGCTTCGCTGCTGGGCGAGGTCGCTTTGGGAATTCCTGAGATTGTCGCGGCGCAGGCGAGCCGCCTTGGCGAAGGTCGGATAGGCGAAATGGTTGATGTCGGTGATGCCGGCCTTCTTTTCCTCGGCGGTAATCTGAAGCTCCAGCTCGACGGCCATGCGTTCGAACTCGGCGATCATCATGTCGAGCTGCAGCAGCTGCCGCCGCTTCTCATTCACCTGAAACTGTTTCAGCCGAACGAGGTTTTCACGTGACTTCATGATTCGGTACTCCCGGAAACGCACACCCGCACTTATCGTCCAAACCACCTGGAAACGCCCAGGCCGCACCCGTGTCCACCGGCTTTCCCCCAACTATGGGAAACAAAACCCTAAAGTTTTTTGCCGGCGGTAACCATTCGTTTACGGGCATTGTTAATCATACGGGTCAGGACTTAAGGCCGGGTAAAAATTCCGGCCACCGATGCGGAAGCGACGTCGATGAGTCCCTGGAGTCGCTTAGTCCAGGTTGTTAATGTGTTGCATTAGGAATTTGGTTCTGAGATTCGTTATTAGATTCAAGAGGGTGTAGAAAGAGGTTAAAAAATCTGGTACCGTCATGGACGGGAAATTAGGATTTGTTAACCATTCAATGGCAGCCTCTGCACAAGGCAACCACTGCTCCGGGTCCGGACGGGTCGTGAAATGGTCCGGCAGCAGAAAAGGGGAATAAAATGCGTGTTCTGCTGATAGAAGATGACAGTGCAACCGCACAAAGCATCGAACTGATGCTGAAATCGGAAAGTTTCAACGTCTACACGACCGATCTCGGTGAAGAGGGCGTCGATCTAGGCAAGCTCTACGACTACGATATCATTCTTCTCGACCTCAACCTGCCTGACATGTCAGGCTACGAGGTCTTGAGAACGCTTCGCCTTTCCAAGGTCAAAACACCTATTCTCATCCTCTCCGGCATGGCCGGCATCGAGGACAAGGTGCGCGGCCTCGGCTTCGGCGCAGACGACTACATGACCAAGCCATTCCACAAGGACGAGCTGGTTGCCCGCATTCATGCCATCGTGCGGCGTTCCAAGGGCCACGCCCAGTCGGTCATCACCACCGGCGACCTGGTGGTCAACCTCGATGCCAAGACAGTCGAAGTCGGCGGCCAGCGCGTGCACCTGACCGGCAAGGAATACCAGATGCTGGAGTTGCTCTCGCTACGCAAGGGCACCACGTTGACCAAGGAAATGTTCCTCAACCACCTCTATGGCGGCATGGACGAGCCTGAGCTGAAAATCATCGACGTCTTCATCTGCAAGCTGCGCAAAAAGCTCGACGCGGCATCGGGCGGTCAGAACTACATCGAAACGGTCTGGGGTCGCGGCTATGTGCTGCGCGAACCGGAAGACATTCGCGTCAGCGCCTGAGCGACGAATCGTTCGAATCTTTTCAATAAAAAACCCGGCTTCGGCCGGGTTTTTGCATGATGGGCTGGTAACGGTCTGCTTTTGGGCTTCCGAGCAGAAGACCGTCACGCACTTTTTCTGGAGTTGCTCAAGGATGCCGAATCAGGTGCGCTCTTCAAGGTGCGAAAGCGCTCGAGCAACTGCGGGCGGTTGAACGGCTTCAAGAGATAGCCCTGGGCGCCGGCTCGCTTGGCCCGCATGATCGAAGCAATATCGAGCTCGACCAGGGAAATCAGGATCTGCGGCCTTATCGGGCTCTCCATGGCGCGGACGCGACGGATGAGATCGACCGCCGGTACGTCGGGCAAGGCGCCATCGACGACGATGATGTCGGGCATGTCGGCGGCGCACATCTCCAGCGCGTCAAGTCCGCTGGCGGCCTCGATGACAATCATTTCGGAGCCGCCCAGGATGCGTTTTGCAACCTTCCTGATAACGCTTGAATCGTCGACGAACATGCAGCGTTTCATTTCCGGGTCCTCTTTGCCTTCTGGCAGTCCGGTAGCGTCGGGGGCATCCAGGACGCACCATAGGCCAATCTGGTAAAGAAGCCGAAAAGGCGTTAGGTAAAATTTTTATAAAGATGGGCAGGTGCCTACTTTTATTCACGAATGCTTTGGCGCCGCCTGAACGACCAGACGCATCTCAAGTCGATGAGCTGGAATTACAGCTTTAAATGAAAAAATACTTCGCTTTATCGGCTGCGCATCAGGCCGCCGAAAGCACGATTTCTTCCGGCGTCGCGTGGATCGATATCGTCATGCCGGCCTCGCGCGCCAGAAGCAGCGTGTAATAGGGCTGCACGGAATGCGCGTCGATCGGCTCCTCCGGCTTGTGGCCGGAATGCAGTTCGAGGAATTTCGGCGGCACCCGCAGCATCGGGCCAGCCGACGCAAGCGCGAAACGCGGTTCGGTCTCAAGGTTTTCCAGCGTCACGGAAAGCTTGCCGCCGCGCGGAATGGCGGCATTGGCGACGAGGATCAGGTTGAGCAGCAGCTTGACCTTGTTCTTGGGCAGCAACGCGCGGGGCCCGTTCCAGGTCAGTTCCGGCTTTTCGTTCTTGAGGAAGGCGATGGCGACCGCTTCGGCATCGCCGGTATCGATCAACATACCGGCCGAACCGGCGGCACCGAAGGCGATGCGGGCGAACTGAAGGCGGGCCGAAGCGTTGCGGGCGCTCTGACGGATCAGCTTCATGGCGTCCTCATCGGCGCCGCCTTCATCAAGCAATTCGAGCCCGTTGTTGATCGCGCCGACCGGCGAGATGATATCGTGGCAGACCCGGCTGCACAAAAGCGCTGCCAGATCGGGTGCGGAAAGGGTGAACAGATCGGCCATCGGCGAAAAATCCCTGCAAAATCTCACAACTCATGGCCGGGCGATCGATCGTCGCCTGCCACACGAATCACGCACTCTCTCCTCAGGCTTTCTGAATACACAGCGCCCGTGCGTGCAGCAACAAATCCAAATTGTGGTTGTGGCAAATGGCGTGTTCACGCAGGCTGCCGACCCCAATTGAGCGACCCCAAACAGCCTTCGAACCGCCATGTTCATGTGGGAGCTTAATGGTTGAAAAAGGATTACGGCATAATTTGCCCCTAACAGTTACCCTTAACGGCCGGCTAAAAGAGCCGTACGGGGTGCGAGGCGTCGGCGAAGGTGCTCCCTGACGGAGATTGGAAGCATGTTTTCCCGATACTACGACCGGAGCTTTCTCCGTGTCTTCTCAATGGCGGTCACGCTCCTGGGCGTTCTCGTCTTCTCGACTTCAGCCCTGCGGGCCCAGGAATACACCGCTCAGGAGATTGTCGATTCCGGTCACAAATTTTTTGGCGCCACATCGGGCGGACTCGCCACGGTGATCGAGAAGATTTTTGCCTCCTACGGCCTGCCCAACGGCTATCTGCTGGGCGAAGAGGGTTCTGGTGCGCTGATCGGTGGCCTGACCTATGGCGAAGGCACGCTCTACACCAAGAATGCCGGCGACCACAAAGTGTTCTGGCAAGGCCCGTCGCTCGGCTGGGATTTCGGCGGCGAGGGGTCGCGGGTGATGATGCTGGTCTACAATCTCGATGATGTGGGCAGCCTCTACAACCGCTATGGCGGCGTTGCCGGTTCAGCCTATGTGGTGGCGGGCGTCGGCTTCAACGTGCTGAAGAACAACAATGTTCTCCTGGTGCCGATCCGCACCGGCGTCGGTGCTCGGCTCGGCGTCAATCTCGGCTATCTGAAGCTTACCGAGCGGGCCACGTGGAATCCGTTCTAGGCTGAAGTCCTTGGCTGTCGTTGTCCAAAACCGGGACCGCTTTTGGGTCGACATGCATTAAACTCGTACCGTTGCGGCAAACCCTTGCCGCAACGCTGGATTTCCGCCATGTCAACGTGGCACAGTCAAAGCGATCTATGCGCTTTTGATGCTTGCCGGCCACAACGGGTAGTCACTTGGTCCAGTCGGTCCTGTTCTTCGTCCTCGGCTTTCTCTGCGCTGGCTTTCTGGCGCTCATGGTGGCTCCGGCCATATGGCGTCGTGCGGTCGCGCTTACACGCAAACGCATCGAATCCTCGATCCCTCTGACGCAGACCGAGATCCAGGCGGACAAGGATCGCATCCGCGCCGAATACGCCATGACGACGCGCCGCCTGGAAATCAGCGTCAAGGCGTTGCGTGAGAAGGCGGCCGAACAACTGGTCGAGATCAATCGCGGTCGCGAGGCCATGAAGGGCCTGGCGGTCGAGCGGACTGACAAGAACCAGGTGCTGACCGAGCTGGGCGCGAAGAACGAAGCGCTGCGTCAGCGAGAGGGCGAGTTGCAGCAGCTTTCGGAGCGTCTGAAGGAAACCGAACGCAAGCTGGAAAAGCGCGCCCTTGAGCTGGAAAAGCTGGAGCGCATGTATGACGACGCCAGTTTTTCCTCGAGCAGCCGGCAGATCGAGCTCGTGGCGCGAGAGTCCGAAATGCAGAAACTCGCCAGTGACATTGCGATGCTGCGCGGCCAGCGCAAGGAAGCCGACAGGCGCGGCCAGGAAATCGCGGCCGAAAGCAAGGCCGCGCGGGACGCCCTGAAAGCCGAGAAGAAAAAGACCGCCGAGCTCGACAAGAAGGTCGAACGGCTGCTGGCCACACTTGCCGATCGAGAAGACAAACTCGACCGCCGCGAAAAGGAACTGGCACGCATGCGCGAAAGATCGAAATCCGAGGACAGCGCGCCAGCCTTGCGGCTGGTCGGCAAGGGCGGCGATGTCGCGAGGAGCGATGATTTCGACAAGGCAATCGCCAAGCTCGATAGCGACCGTGAGCAGCTCGAGGCGAGGCTGACGGCGCTGGCGCGCGAGAACAAACGGCTGAAGGCGGATCTCACCGCACTGGCCGCCTCCAAGGCCGCTGACAGCAGCTCCGCCTTGCGCGAGCAGATGAACGAGCTGGCGGCGGAGGTCGTCCATCTGACGGCCAAGCTCGAGGGGCCTGGTTCGCCGATCGCCATGGCATTGGCGGTACCGTCGGACGCACGCTCCGGCAACGGTGACCGCAGTCTTGCCGACCGCGTGCGCGCGCTGCAGAAGGCTGACGCGACAAGCTGAGATCAGGTCTCCTTAGAGCATTTCACCGTTTCACGGAAACGGCGAAATGCCCTAACTCTTTGCTTTGAGGCAATTCTGGACGGAAAACCGCTTCACACTTTTCCTAGAATTGCTCTAGCCGAAAAATGATGCAGCGCGATGGCTGAAGCCGCGGCGACATTCAGGCTGTCGAAGCCTTCCGCCATGGTGATCCGCACGTCGTGCAGGCTTGCGAGCAGGTCGTCCGGCAAGCCTTCGCCCTCGGTGCCGAGATAGAGCGCCAGGCGCTCGCTGCGCTGCGCATCGCGGATGTCGGTCTCCCCGCGGGGCGAGAGCGCGAATTGTTCGAAGCCACGTCGGGCGAGCATCGTTGTGAAGCCGGCGGTGTCGGTGAACGATGCGAACGGGATCTTGAGCGCGGCGCCGACCGAAACGCGGATCGCCTTGCGATAGAGCGGGTCGCAGCACGTCGCATCCAGCAAAACCGCGTCAGCGCCAAAGGCGGCGGCGTTGCGGAAGATCGAGCCCACATTGTCATGATTGGCGATGCCGACGAGCACCACGACCAGCGCACGAGGCGGCAAGCCATCGAGCAGGGCTTCGGCCGGCTGCGGCGCTCCCTTGCGGCCCATGGCCAGGATGCCGCGATGCATGTGAAATCCGGCGATTGCGTCCATCACCGCGCTGGTTGCCACATAGACCGGGAGATCGGCGGGCGCCTTGCTCAGGATCTTGTCGAGACCCGCCAGCCGGTTTTCCAGGACGAGGACCGATTCGGCGGCAAAGCGTCCAGTTGTGAGCAGCAGGTCGAGCACCACCTTGCCTTCGGCGACGAAGCGGCCTTGCCGGCCGGCGAGGTCACGCTCGCGAATGTCGAGATAGGCAGCGACGCGCGGATCTTGCGGGTCGTCGATGCGAATGGGATCCATGCATTCCTCGCGACCGTCGCATCGGCCCGAAAATCCGGACCGCTTCCCGGCGCTCACCTTGTTTGGAAAGCACGATGCGACAATTCGGGACAATCAGCCAGCTTTGTGCGCCCCAAATCGGCGCATGCCGCTCTGAATCACCGGCGAGATCGGCGGCTGTGTGGTCAGGTTCCAGCACGGCGCAAGCGGTGCGCCATCTGGGACAGGTCATCCTTGCCGCTGCCGAAAATGCCGTCCAACATGACAAGCAGTTCTCGCACGGCGTCGGATTTGCAGGAGTAGTAAATCATCTGCCGGTCGCGGCGGGTGTCGACAAGGTCGAGCGCCCGCAACTTGGCGAGATGCTGGGACAGGGCGGATTGGCTGAGCATCACCTTCTCGGCTATGGCTCCCACCGACATTTCACCTTCGGCGAGGTAGCTCATGATCAACAGTCGCTTCTCATTGCCCATCAGCATGAGAAACTCTGCCGCCGATTCGGCGTTCACGATTAGCTTTGTCGAGACCATCGATCCCCCATGCTTCCTGTTCATCCCGACGCCATGGGGGCAATGGCGTCTGATTCCATAAATTCACTTATCGATCGGCGCTGGCGATTCAGCGTCACTAAAAGGTAGAGCATTTCACCTAAATCTCAAGTGTTGCTTTTGATCCAGCATAATTAAGTCTCAGTCCCGGCGTCGACAATGGCTCGGCCCGCCCTCGCCATATCGACCAGAACGTGCCGCAATTCACCTGCTGCGCCCAGAGGTTGCGGGTAAAAGACCCGGCAAGCATCGTCGCCCGACACCAGATCCATGCCATCGGCATCGAATCCGGCAATACGCCAGCCGTTGCCGGATACTTTGGCGAAATGCTGTGCGTAAACGGCGATCGCGTCGAGATGGTCGGCGTTCATGTGGTCGATGGCCGATTGTTCGCGCGCCGCGAGTTCCTCGACGACCGGTCCGCTGGCGAGCAGATCCGATCGGTCGAGCTGATAGGCCTTGCCGAAGCCGCCGTTGAGGCTGGCGCGTTGCGGATCGAGGCGAAAGATCGAAAAGTCACCGAGACCGGCGTAAAGTTTCGCCCTGGCATTGTGATTGAGGTAACGGCGCTCGGTGCGGGCGTGTTCGGCCGATCCGCGCTCGATCCTTACCGCCTGGCAGACCAGTGTCAGGCGCGGGTGCGCCAGCGGGTCGCCCTTGCCTGGTTCGCCGAGCAACAGGGAACAGCGCGGGTCGGCAAGCAGCGCGCCGGTGTGCGCCGAAAGCATCGACACCAGGATCAGCGGTGCGCCGTCGATGTCGGTGGCCACGCCAACCCTGCTGGCCAGCGGCGAGCCGGTTTGCGGTTCGATCACCGCCAGGGCGCCAAAGCGGGCGCTGCGCAGAAGCGTCTTCGCCAGCCGGATCGCTTCGGCGTCCGTCTCACGGATCACGTCCTTCTTCGGCTCGTCCAAGGCAGCACCGCAGTAAGTTGATCTTTGTTCTCTAGTTATCGGTCAGCAAGCCGGATTTGACAAGGTCGTCGATCTCGGCTTTCGCAAAGCCGAAACGTGCCAGCATTGTCGACGGCAACAGATCCTCATCGCCGGGCATAGTGGCCAATGTCGGTTGCGAACTCGAGAAACGCGGGGCCGGGGCCGGGCGCTCAAATGCACCTGCCGTCACAGAGGCATTGCGTGCCCGATTGTGCGGGTGGTGCTTTGCCTCTTGCAGCGACAGAACGGGTGCAACGCAGGCATCGGTTTGCGCGAACAACCGGTCCCAGTCGTCGCGTGGTTTCTGCCGGATCCGATCGGCAATGGCGGCGCGCATCGGCGGCCACAGGGCCTTGTCGTACTGGCCGGATGCAAAGCGCTCGTCGAGCGGCAGCAGCCTGGCGAATTCGGCGAAGAATTGCGGCTCGAGACAGCCGATGGCGATATGGCGTCCGTCCGACGTCTCATAGGTGTCGTAGAACGGGGCGCCGGAATCGAGCAGGTTCGCGCCACGCTTATCGCTCCACAAGCCGGCCGCCATCAAGGCGTGCAGGGGCACCGCCAGCATCGAGGCGCCATCGACCATCGCGGCGTCGATGACTTCACCCTTGCCTGTGCGCGAACGTTGGAAAAGGGCGGCCAGCACGCCGGCAACCAGCATCATGGCGCCACCGCCATAGTCTGCAACGAGGTTGAGCGGCGGGACGGGACGGCCGCCGGCATGGCCGATGGCGTGCAGCACGCCGCTATAGGCGAGGTAGGTTATGTCATGGCCGGCGCGGCCGGCGAGCGGACCGTCCTGGCCGAAGCCGGTCATACGGCCGTAAATCAGCGCCGGGTTACGCGCCAGCACCGTTTCCGGGCCGAGGCCGAGCCGCTCCATGACGCCCGGACGAAAGCCTTCGAGCAACATGTCCGCCTTTTCGGCAAGGCGCAGCAACAGATCGGTGCCTTCACGGCGCTTCAGGTCGAGGCGCAGCACGGCGCGGCCATGGCGGTCGATGTTATACTCATCCGGCAGCGGCAGGAGCTGGCTCGTCCCCGCCCGTTCGATGCGCAACAGTTGCGCGCCCATCTCCGACAGCATCAGGCCGGCCAGCGGCACGGCGCCGAGCCCGGCCATCTCGATCA
>NZ_RZQP01000155.1:0-14945 GCF_003998165.1 Mesorhizobium sp. M7A.F.Ca.US.007.01.2.1
TGATAGACGGCGCTCGCCACGGCAGCAGCCGTTCCGACATTGCCGAGTTCGCCCAAACCCTTGACGCCGGCAGGGTTGACCTGATGGTCGATTTCGGGGACCAGGATAACGTCGACCTGTTTGATGTCGGCGTTGACCGGCACGAGATAGTCCTGCAGGTCGCGGTTGACGTAGCGCGCGTGTCGCTGATCGATTTCCGTCGCCTCGTGCAACGCCTGGCCGATACCCCAGATCATGCCACCCATCAGCTGGCTGCGCGCGGTGCGCGTGTTCATGATGCGCCCGGCGGCGAAGGCCCCGACGATGCGCGGGACCCGGATTTCGCGTGTATAGCTGTTGATACGCACTTCGACGAACTCGGCGCCAAAGGCATATTTGACCGAATCTTCGTCGTTCTCTCCACCATGAAATTCCGACTGTCCGGCATAGAGTTTGCTGAGGGCTTCAGGCGAAGAACCCTTCGGCGCAAACTCGGCATATTCCTCGATGGCGCCGACTTGCATAGCCTTGAAGACATCAGCCAGCTTTGCGGATTTGCCGGTCTCGGTGACGACCTCTTCGTCCTTCAAGTCCAGCTTCGCATTGCCCGAACCGGCCAGCGGAGCCCCCCTGCCCGCAGCGGCGGCGAACAGCTTTCCGCGTATCGCGTCGCAGGCTTTCATGACCGCCGAGCAGACACTGGCGGTCGAGATCGATCCGCCCGACACGGGAGCCGGCGGCAAGGCACTGTCGCCCATCTCGACGCTGATCTTGTCCATGCCGACCCCCAGTCTTTCGGCCGCCATCTGGCCGGCGATGGTGCGAACGCCGGTGCCGATTTCATGCGAGCCGCACTGGACTCGAACCTCGCCGTCGGCGGTGAGACGAACCCGGGCCGCGCAGGGCGCGGCGGCAGTCGGATAGATCGCCGTCGCACAGCCCATCCCGACCAGCCAGTCGCCGTCGCGCATCGAGCCGACCTTGGGATCGCGCTTCGACCAGCCAAAGGCCTCCGACGCCTGGTCGTAGCACTTGATGAGTGAGCGGCTGGAAAATGGCTTGCCTCCGATGGGCTCCTTCTCCGGTTCATTGATGCGACGAAACTCGACAGGATCCATGCCGAGGGCCACGGCCATTTCGTCCATGGCGTTTTCCAGCGCGTAGACATAAGGCGTCTCCGGCGGCGATCGCATGTAGCCAGGCGTGTTGCGGTCGGCATGAACCAGCGAAACATGCGT
This sequence comes from Mesorhizobium sp. M7A.F.Ca.US.007.01.2.1, assembly GCF_003998165.1. NCBI lineage: Bacteria > Pseudomonadati > Pseudomonadota > Alphaproteobacteria > Hyphomicrobiales > Phyllobacteriaceae > Mesorhizobium > Mesorhizobium sp. M7A.F.Ca.US.007.01.2.1. Next base: position 1,218 of record NZ_RZQP01000155.1, read on the forward strand.
CAGAACGGCGCCGTAATTGTACATGCGCGCGGTGGCGGACGTGCCGCCGACGACATAAGGGTCCGGGCGTGACGTCACCTCCCAGGCCTCATGTCCGAACGCCGTGATGCGGCCGTCCTTGCCGGCGCCCATGCGGATCCGATGCCGCGTTTCGGCGCGATAGGTCTGCGTACCGAAGGCTTGCATGCGATTGACGACGCAACGAACCGGGCGGCCAATGCGTCGCGCCGCGACGGCAACGATAGCGGTGCGTGCCGTCATCGGCCCCTTGGAGCCGAAGGCGCCGCCGATATAGGGACTGACGATCCGCACATTGGCCGGATCGAGCTTCAGCTGGCGTGCCAGTTCCACCTTCCAGCCGGTAACGTTCTGGCTGGGCTCGTGTATGGTCAACTGGTCGCCTTGCCATATTGCGGTGGTCGAAAACAGTTCGATCGGATTGTGATGCTGGGTCGGCGTCGAATATTTTTCGTCGATCTTTACCGTCGCATCCGCCCAGGCGGCATCGAAATCACCGGCCTTCGCATCCTCCTTGAACATAGGGTTTTTGCCGGCAGCCGGCTCCATCTTCACGCCCTTGGAATCAAAGCTGGCGGCGGGCCGTTCGTCCTCATAGTCGGCGCGGATCAACATTGCGGCTTCCTCCGCCGCCTCGAAGGTCTCGGCAACCACCAGAGCGATGATCTGACCGTCGTGAAAAACCGTCTTGTCGTGCAAAGGCCCGATCGAACTTGCGCCGGTGTTGCCGAATTTCGGCGTGTCGGTCTTGTCCATATCGTCATAGGTGACGATGTCCAGCACACCGGGTACGGCCCGGGCGTCTTTCGTGTGAAGTCCCGAAACCTTGCCCCGGGCAATGCTGCTGGTGGCAAGGGCACCGTAGGCGACGTTGGCCGTGACGATGTCGGCGGGATAGCCGGCCTGTCCGGTAACTTTTAGCCGGGCGTCAATGCGGACAACCGGATCGCCCTGGTTTTCCCTGGGGGCGGGTGCAGCTTGGTTCATGGCTCAGCCCTTCATATCCCGGGTTTCGAGCAGCGCCCGCACCAGCGTGCGCTTGCCGAGCGGTATCTTGAATGCGTTATGCTCGCGCGGTCTGGCATCGGCGAAGGCAGCCTCGGCAGCCTCTTGCGCCGCGGCTTCGTCAAGCACTTTGCCCTGTAGCGCGTCCTCTGCTTCGCGCGCCCGCCACGGCACCGTCGCCACACCACCAAGCGCAATGCGCGCACTCCTTACCGTCTCGCCATCCATGTCGAGCGCAACAGCCGCGGACGCCAACGCAAACGCGTAGGATTCGCGATCGCGAATCTTCAGATAGCGCGACCGGCTGCTCCACCGTTCGAGCCGCACTTCGATGGCGGTTATGAGCTCGTCGGCGGCGAGATCCGTCTCGATGTCGGGCGTGTCGCCCGGCCGTTTGTGCAGCTTGGCAAATGCAAGCGTGCGCCCTCCCCGCGGACCTTCGATCTCGACGGTGGCATCGAGCGCAACCAGCGCCTGCGCGAAATCGCCGTGATACGTGGCGATGCAGGCATCGCTCGTACCCAGCACGGCGTGTTGGCGATTGGACCCTTCCATCGCAGCGCAGCCGGAGCCGGGTTCGCGCTTGTTGCACGGCCAGGAAATCTCTCGAAAATACTCGCAGCGCGTACGTTGCAGCACATTGCCGCCCAGGCTCGCCATGTTGCGAAGCTGACCGCTGGCGGCGAATTTCAGGCTGTCGGCAAGGGCCGGGCAACGCCGCCGGACGTCATCGTTGTCGGCTGCTTCACCCATGCGGACCAGTGCACCAAACCGGATCGTGTCATCGTTTATCCTGATCTGCCGCAAGGCTGGCTCGGCAAGAGTGTTGAGCTCAAGCAGTCGGTCCGGCCGCGCGACACCGAGCTTCATGTAGTCGGCCAGATTGGTGCCGCCGGCGATGAATTGCGTGTCGGCGCCGGTTGGCGGAACGCGCACGGCATCGACACGGGATGCCATGGCGATTGCAGCGGAGACGCTGGTTGGTCTTTCATAAACGAAGGGGCGCATCCTAGGCCCTCCTGATCTCGTCGCGCGCCTGGACGATCGCCGCAACGATGTTGGGATAGGCCGCACAGCGACATAGATTGCCGCTCATATATTCGCGAATGTCATCTTCCGATCCAGCATGGCCTTCGTTGATGCAACCGATGGCGGACATGATCTGACCCGGTGTGCAATAGCCGCATTGAAAGGCATCGTGGTCGACGAAGGCCTGCTGGACCGGATGCAGTTCCCCGTCCGTCGAGGCCAGGGCTTCCACCGTTGTGATCTCCCGCCCCTGGTTCATGACGGCAAAGCTCAAGCAGGACAGTACCCGCTTTCCATCGATCAGAACCGTGCAGGCGCCGCACTGACCGTGATCGCAACCTTTCTTGGTGCCGGTCAGGCCGACGTGGTCGCGCAGAGCGTCAAGCAGGCTGGTTCGATTGTCGAGCGCGAGATTGTAGGTCTGTTTGTTGATACGCATTGAAACCGCCGACAAGTCGCGCGGTGCGGCTGGCTTTGCGGACGCTGGCTGGGCAGCTCTCGTCGGGGAATTCACAAGCGGCATCGCCGCCGCCGCCGAAACAGAGGCCGTCATGAACATGCGTCTGCTCAGGCCACTGGACATCTTGGCATCGGACATGGCTGGCTCCGGGCTGGCTGGGTCTCAAGCGGCCCAAACCAGTCGCGGAGGACAAAGTTCCCTCCTCACGAGCCTGTGATCCTTTTTTCTGCGGGCGGGATCGATGTAACCGGAACCTCACCTGTCGAGCGATGGTTGTGTGCCAAGAGCCGCTGTGTGCCAAGGGCCGGAAGGAGGCGATCATGAGCGATGGTCGGCATGACAAGGACGATGACAATGGACCTGTGTTCTCTGCGGAGCAGGCGAGACAGGGCGAGATCATCCTGCGAACGCGCACGCGTCGGGTTATCTTCATAGCCGGCTTGGTCGGTATTGTGATCCTGGCCATCGCGGTCAGATTGGCAATCGGCTGAACCAATTCCGCCAGGCGCGAAACCGTGCCCGGTCGCCAGGAACCTTTTACGACCAGTTGTCGTTGACTGGCCACGTCAAAACTCCTGGGAGTTCTCCCGTGGACGCGAAAACCCAAACCGAAGAATCTGAAACCGGTGACACGCACGCCACGTCACGCAGGGCCACCTCAGAGGCGGCGCCAAAGCACCGGAGAGACGTCGGTCAGGAGCACAAGCAGGACAAGCAGGCCGGAGAACCAAAGCCCAGCCTGCTGAGCTTCCCTCGGCGGCACCCTTACATATCCACCGCCATCCTGCTCGCAGTGCTGCTGATTGCCGTAGGGCTGGTCTTGTGGTGGCTGGACGCGCGTCAGTATGAATCGACCGACGATGCTTTCATCGACGCCCGCACGGTGACGATCGGTGCCGAGATATCGGGTCGTATCACCGATGTCGCGGTCACCGACAACCAGTCTGTGAAAGCCGGCGACGTGCTCTTGCGCATCGACGACAGCGACTATCAGGCAAGCCTGGCGGAAGCCGACGCCGGTGTGGCCTCGGCGCAGGCCGAGATCGTCGATGTCGGCGCACAGATCGAAGCACAAAACGCCAAGATCGATGCGGCACAGAAGCAGGTGGCGCAGGCCCAGGCCGCGCTCGAGTTTGCCAAAGCGGAGGACAAGCGCAACCGTGAGCTGCTGGCCAAGGGAACCTCCACCCAACAGCAGGCGGAACAGGCCGCTTCTACCCTGCGCCAGGACCAGGCCGCCCTCGACAGCGCCGGAGCAAACGTCGCTGCCGCGAAAAGCCAGGTCACTGTTCTGCAGGCACAGACCAAGAGCGCGCAAGCAAAGCTCAATCAAGCCAAGGCCAGCCAGGAGCAGGCCCGCACCATGCTGTCGCGCACCATCATAACCGCGCCTGTCGCCGGTCTCGCCACCAGTATCACGGCCGCCAAGGGCACCTACGCCCAGCCTGGTCAGGTGCTGATGATGTTCGTTCCCGACGAGGTCTGGGTGAAGGCTAATTTCAAGGAGACCCAGCTTGATCTGATGCGGCCGGGACAGCCCGTCGACATCGATATCGACGCCTATCCCGAAAAGAACTTCCACGGCCGCGTCGACAGCATCCAGGCGGGCAGTGGCACCGCCTTCAGCCTGCTGCCGGCCGAGAATGCCACCGGCAACTTCGTCAAGGTGGTGCAGCGCGTGCCCGTGAAGATCGTCTTCGACCGACCGCCGGGCGTGCTGCTGGGTCCAGGCCTGTCGGTGGTGCCGACAGTCAAGGTGAGATGAGCGCCGTCGAAATGGCTGGTGAACGGAGCGAAAGCCGGTCCGCCGCCGGCGGGCGCAATCCGTGGCTGATCGCCGTCGTCGTCTCGATCGCCACCTTCATGCTGGTGCTCGACACCTCGATCGCCAACGTGGCGCTGCGCAACATCGCCGGCAGCCTCGCGGCCGGGATGGACGAAAGCACCTGGGTGATCACCACCTATCTGGTCGCCAATTCCGTGATCATCCCGGTTAGCGGCTGGTTGGCCAGCGTCATCGGCCGCAAGCGTTACTACATGCTTTGCGTGGCGATCTTCACCATAGCGTCGCTGCTGTGCGGCCTGGCGCCCAATCTGGAAATGCTCATCGTCTTCAGGATCCTTCAAGGCCTCGGCGGCGGCGGCATGGCACCCAGCGAACAATCCATTCTCGCCGACACCTTTCCACCCGAAAAACGCTCCCAGGCATTTGCTCTTTACGGCATTGCCGTCATCGTCGCACCGACAGTCGGGCCGACCATCGGCGGTTGGCTGACCGACCATTTCTCCTGGCACTGGATATTCTTCATCAATGTCCCGTTCGGCATCATGTCGCTTGCCTTGGTGCAGTGGCTGGTGATCGAGCCTGATGTGCTCGAGCGCGAACGGCAGGAACGGTTGAAGAGCGGCCTCAGAATAGACTGGGTCGGTTTCATCCTGGTCGCCACGGCACTTGGCTGCCTGGAGATATTTCTCGATGAAGGCCAGCGCAACGACTGGTTCGCATCAGGTTTCATCGTGACCTTCGCGGCGATTTCGGCGGTCTCATTTCTGCTGCTGATCCCGTGGGAATTCAGTCACCGCGATCCGATCGTCGACGTCCGCCTGCTGTTCAGCCGCCAGTTCGGCACATCGTTCCTGGTGATGATGGCGGTGGGCGCCGTGCTGTTCAGCACCACCCAGTTGATGCCGCAACTGCAGCAGACCGCCTTCAACTATACGGCGACCCTGTCGGGCCTGTCGATGATGCCAGGTGGCATCGCAATGTTGATGCTTATGCCGATTTCCGGATTTGCCGGCGCCATCGTCCAGCCCAAATACCTGATCATGGCAGGCATGTCCGTCGTCGCTGTCGCGCTCTGGCATATGACATCGCTCACCCCGGACGTCAGTTTCGGCTTCTTTGCCTTCGCGCGCATCTTCCTGATGATCGGTTTGCCGTTCCTGTTCATCCCCATCTCGACGGCGGCTTACGTCGGTCTTGCTCCGCAGCAGACGAACCAGGCGTCGGCACTCATCAACGTTGCCCGTAACATCGGCGGAAGCATCGGCGTGTCGCTGTCCAACACGGTGATAACCCAGAACGCGCAAATCCATCAGGCAAACCTCGTCGGCCACACGGCACAGTCGTCACCGGCCTACCAGCAGGTTCTGCGTCAGGCGACCGAGCACTTCGTGGCTCAAGGCTCGCCGATGATCGACGCAAAACAGCAGGCGCTCGGCTGGATAGGACAGTTGATAGCGCGGCAGGCCTCATTGCTCGCCTATATCGATGTCTTTCGGTATTGCGCGGTAGCGACCGCACTGCTCGTTCCCCTCGCCTTGCTGCTGCGCTCTCCCCGGCCCGAAAAGCGTTAGCTCGCGCCGCGGCGGTGTATGGCGCTGCCCCGCCATGCGGCTTCGGCTTCGCGAACTTCCGTTGGAACCAGCGCGTCGAGTCGACGTTCAGCCCTTGTGCAACAGGAGGAGCTGGCCATGCCACGAGGCGACAAATCGAAGTACACTGACAAGCAGGAGCGTAAAGCCGACCACATTGCCGAAGGTTATGAGAAGCGCGGGGTTTCCGACAAGGAGGCAGAGCGGCGCGCATGGGCAACCGTCAACAAGGACGATGGCGGCGGCAAGAAGGAAGGCGGTTCGGGCCGCGGCAAACACACGGGCCATCCGGCGGCGCACAAAGGCGGCAAAAGCGGCGGCAAGGCATCGGCATCACGATCTGCCGCAAGCCGATCGGAATCGGCAAAGAAAGCTGCAGCGACCCGCAAGCGCAATGCGGAACACCGTGCCCATTGATCTGACGGCGGCGCTCAATGGGGCCGAACGATGGAAGGACAGGGATGAAATCGCAGCTCGTCAATGAGATCGGCGGACAAAGGACATTTGTCCTGGTGCTCGACCCAGGCGAAGAAGCGTTCGCGGCACTGACCGCCTTCGCGGTCGATCAGAAGATCGGCAGCGCGTCCCTGACCGCCATAGGGGCTTTCGAAAAAGCCACCGTGGGCTGGTTTGATCCGGACGCGAAGACCTACCGCAAAATCCCTATCGACGAACAGTGCGAGGTTCTGAGCTCGATCGGCGATGTCGCACTGGGTGATGACGATAAGCCCAGCCTGCACGTCCATGCGGTGCTGGGATTGAGCGATGGCACCACCCGGGGTGGACATCTGCTTGATGGCATCGTTCGGCCAACGCTCGAAATCACCCTGGTGGAAGCGCCCGGCCATCTGCGCCGCAGCAAGCGCCCGGATCTCGGTGTCGCGCTCATCGATCTGGACGATTGATCTCCAGCCGCTCTGGCTCGTTCTCAGGCCTTCTTGCTCCGCTCAGCAGGTGCTGTGTCCGGCGCCGCTTCCCACCCGAACACGCTGCGCCCGCCAAGCAGATGCGACTGGTCGAATTCTCCCGCGACAATTTCCTTCAGGCTGAGGCCGGTGACGTATCGTTCGACTTGCCGCGACTGATCGTCGAGCCGCCTCAAGGCGCCGATTTCTTCATCGCGACCGAGCTTTGCCTTTTGCACGGCCGACTTCAGCACGCCGATCGTCTCGTCATAGACCTTAAGCGGCACAGGGAACGGGTGCCTGTCCTTGCCGCCATGCGCCAGCGAGAAGCGGCCGGGATCGGAAAAGCGGCAAGGCGCGCCATGCACCACCTCGGCAACGAGGGCCAGCGCGCGCACCGTGCGCGCGCCGACGCCGGGGACCAGAAGGAGCTCGGCGAAATCGGTGGGACCGCGGTCCGCGGCGGCGGCGATATTGCCGTGAAGACGATGCATGACGACATCGCTTTCGCGAACGTCGTGATGGGCCGGCATGACCAAATGCGGCAGCAGCGGCTGCTCCGGTTCCTGCCGGCGCCTCGGCTCCGCGCAACGCTCCAATGCTGCAAGCTCGCCCAGGATGCGATCGGGTCCGAGCTCCTGCAAAAGGTTCAGTTGCCCTTGGCGCGACGCGTCGGCGCGCCTGTCGGTCAGGTTGACGATCTCGCCTTGATTGATGCCCTCGATGGCGGCATGCGGCTGGTCGACAAAACTCTTGAGCCCCTCGGAGAGCCAATGGTAGCGGCGCGCCACCTTGCTGTCACCGTTCATGCCTTGCTGCACCACGACCCAGCGACCGTCATCGGTGACGATGAAACCATGCAGGTAAAGATCGAAACCGTCCTGGACTGCGGCGCTGTCGACCTTGGCGACAAGACGGCTGACGGTGGCCAGGCCCGCTCCGTCAAAGCCGACGCGTTGGCCGATGGCTTCGAGTTCATGCGGGGTTTTTCGCGAATGCGCGCCGCGACCACCGCAGACATGAATGCCGAGCTCGCCGGAAAGCGGCGTGAGGCCACGCTTCAAAGCGCCCACGACGCTGGTCGTGATCCCCGACGAATGCCAATCCATGCCCATGACAGCACCAAAGGACTGGAACCAGAACGGATGCGCCAGCCGTCGCAGCAGTTCGTCTCGACCATAGTGATGAATGATCGCTTCGCACATCACGGCGCCAAGACGCGTCATGCGGTCGCCGAGCCATTTTGGCACGCGCCCGCCATGGAGTGGAAGATCAGCACTTCCCGATCGTTGCGTCACGTCTGCTATCCGTTCTGGTGTCCGTTATTCTCTTAACAGATAGGCAGCCAAACCGCGCAAGGAAGCATGGACACTTTCCGCCGAGCCGAGTTGGCGAACGTCAAGTCCAGTTCGAGAGAACCGTTTCCATCTCAACCGTCTCGACCTGCTGCGCGAAACGTTGGTGGTAAACGGTCAGCAGTGCGTCGTGGGTTGAATCGGAAGAACTGCATAGCGCGTCCGTGACGAGAACCACGCGATAGCCGAAATCGATGGCTCCGAGCACCGTGGCCAGAACGCAAACATCCGTTTCGCCACCGGTGATGACGAGCGTATCGATGCCGCGCTCCACCAGGAAGGCTCTGAGGCGCCCTTCGAACCAGGGCGAGTAGATGTGCTTGTCGATGATCGCCGCTGGCGGGCAGTAGCCGGCTAAAGACGGCAACAGTTCGGTCATTTCAGGCCCGATCGTCTCGATCGTCTGTGAAGCCCAGCGCTCATAATAGCGCTTCCAGGTGCCGACGCCCTGCCCCGGCTTCTTGGCTGGCAGGAAGCGTGTAAAGACCGTCTGCGGCGCGCGTCTTTCGACCAGCGTCTCGATCTGCGGGAGAACCCGGGTGATCCAGGGTGTTGCCCATTGAGACGGCTCGGCAAACAGCCGCTGCATGTCCACGCAGACATGCATGCATCGATCGCCCAGGGGACCGTATGCCAGCCCCGGCATCGACATCAGTGCGTCTCCGACCGGCCAAGCATTCCTGACTCCTCATTTTGCCAGCAAAGACACGCAACGCCGCGCGCAAGCACTGGTTCCTGAGATAGCCAACAGGAACCGACGCAAATGACCGGCGTTTTCGCTGTGATGAATGGAGGTGCTCGCATGAGACCGCGCGAGAGGCGTTGGAGCCGCAAGTCAACCGGGGCGCCAAAATGGAACTGAGCGGAGGATGTCTCTGCGGCACGATCCGCTTCCGCGTTGGAAGCGAACCGAGAGTGCATTACTGCCATTGTGATATGTGCCGGCGAGCGACCGGCAGTGCGTTCGCGGTTCTGGCCTGGGTGCCTTCCCAAAGCGTGACCTGGACCGATGCGACGCCGACCTATCGCAGGTCTTCGCCGATTGCCTGCAGGGGGTTTTGCTCCGCCTGCGGATCGCCGCTCAGCCTCGCCTATGACGCATCGCCGGGAGAGATCGCGCTTCATGTCGGAACGTTCGACGATCCGGCTCGCCTGGAGCCGCGCTACAATTATGGATCGAGGCAGCGACTTGGCTGGGTTTGCTGCGGAATGGACCTGCCGCACCACGACACCGAGGAGCGATGGTGAAACCATGTCTGAAGGGGAAGCCTGATGAGCATGTTTTACCGGGCGGCCAAGATTGCCGAAGAGGTCCACCAGGCACAGCGCGACAAGACCGGGCGACCTTATATCGAGCACTGTCGCCGTGTCGTTGACGCGGTCGAAACCAAGGATCAGAAGGTCGTCGCCTATCTCCATGACGTCCTGGAAAAGGGCGAAGGCTGGGACCGGACCAGGTTGGAAGAGGCCGGTTTTGGCCCGACGATCGCGTCGGCCGTCGACGCCATGTCGCGTAGGGACGGCGAGGATTACTTCGCGTTCGTGCGACGAGCGGCATCGAATCCATTGGCGCTGCCGGTGAAGCGCGCGGATCTGGCGGACAATATCTGGCAGGCACGACAGGCCGGGGCATCAACCGTCAGATACGAGGAGGCACTACGCATCCTTGATGAAGAGTTTCCACGCGGTTAGCACCAGCCTTGAATTTCAGCTCGCGCCGGTGAGAACGGGCAATCTACTCCGTGACGTGGGGCGTATGCCTTCTGTCCTCCGCGGGCTCGACATCGATGCGCGCCTTTTCCGGATCGAATGCACCATGACGTGCAATGGCCCGCGCCGCGGTTTCAGGCGTCTCGTATGCCCACATGAAATCGTCAGCCGAGCTGCCCACGGCATGGACGCGCCAGTAGCTCGCGGTACCTTTCAAAGGGGAGCGGCTGGTGGTGTTCGTTTTTTCGAAAAGGTCAAAATAGATGTCTTCGAAAGGAATATAGAACACGGGCTCATGTCCTTCTTCCTGAAGCACTTTCGCCCGTTCCGTGGCAGCGACTATGGCGTCGGAAAATCGTACCGTCACCGTGCCCGCAAACGGTTCTATGGCCAACTGGCCAGCATGGTGTCTTGAGATTGCGCCTGAAGCTTGCATCCAAATTCTCCCTGGCTGCCGATTGATTGCGAGACCGCATTTCGGTTCGTCATGCATGGAGACGAAATGCGCGGCGATGCGTCAGGTTCCGGTCTTTACTATGGGGTCGATGGCGCCCCTCCTTCAGCGCTTGCCATGGCTATCGAGAAACGCAGCCAACATTCGCGAAACCTGATCAGAAGCCTCACGCGTCGGGAAGTGTCCGATGCCATCCAGCACCACCCACCTGTAGAACGCGGTGAAATGCTCTTCGAGCCCCTCTGAAGACTGGGCAAACACAACGCGGTCGTCACCACCGTGAAGCGTCAGGATCGGCACGGTGATGATCTTGACCGTTGCTTGCCGGCGGGCGAGTTCGGCGTAACGCGGATCGGGCTCGGCCTCTTCCCACCGGACCCGATAGGAATGCAACGTCACATCCGCCCAGTCAGGATTTTCGAACGAGCTCGCAACGCCATCGAAAATGGCGTCGTCGAACCAGCCTAATGGACCCCAGCTGTCCCACTGATACCTGGCGAATTCCTTGCCGTTCTTTCGTACGAACTCGGCGCCCCGTGCGGTCGCCATGAACCATTGATACCAAAATGCTTTCGCCTGTTCGGGCGCCGGCGTTGCTGGTTTGCCTGGTTGCCAGCCGAGGGACAGCGCAGCGCAGCACTTGATGCGGTCCGGAAAACCGACGCGAGCAGATAGGATATCCGAGCGCCCCAATCATGTCCGACAACTGCAAAGCGGCTGATGCCAAGCGCATCTGCAAAATCCAGCACATCCTGCGCCATCGCGGCAATCTCGCCCGAGCGCATGGTTTCTTTCGACAGGAACGATGTCGGCCCAAAGCCTCGCAACCAAGGGGAAAACGTACGGAAGCCAGATTCATGAAGCATCGGCGAAATACGAGCGTATGTCGTCGCGTCGTCGGGCCAGCCATGCAGCAGGACAACCGGGGCGCCGTCCTGCGGTCCACCATCGAGATAGGCGACGCGCAGCAGAGGTGTGTCGCAATGTGAGACGGAGTTCATTTGCTCTGAGGCACCGTAGCTGGCTGGTCGCCGCCAGTCGTGGGGCCTGGTCTGGCGGCCTGATCAACCTGTGGGTTCTTGTTGCTGGTGGCTTTCATCGGCTCGGTGTTGTTGTCGCAGGCGCCGAGCGCAAGGGCAGCGGCCAAGACCAGGAATGAAAAGAACCTCTTCATCGAAACCTCCTCTGGTTGATGCCCGGCAAACGAGGTTCCGCCAATTTGGTTGCCCGACCGGGGTCCTCAAGACGCCATGGGATTGCCGATCAACGCTTCGAGCTATTGGAATCGGCCGCAACTGTCGGGTCAGGCAGAACCGGGCCACGTTCAGTCTCCGAACCCTCAGCTTCGATCTCCTGCACGGCCCGATCCCAGTGCTCCTGCTCGCGGCCTACCGGCCGGCCCTCTTGTTCCCAGATTTCATGGGCCCGTCGTTTGATCTTTTCTTCCCTGCTGTCCATGGCTAGATCCTCCAATTCGTCAGTCTCAATTCCGGGCCATATTTTTTGTTCCTCCTCTGTCGGCAACAGCCGCTGCCGGATTTCGGGAAGGCCCTTGTGGATTGCATGGAATGACCGGCTTGGTAAATTTCGTACCGATATTTTTTCGTGACACACCTATGCTCGCAGTTTTATGAATCAGGCTATCGGCCAGCGCCGAGCACGTCCCTCTCCGATCCCACTGCCCGGCGCTCAAAGCCGGATCGCCCGTCGCATCGACATGGCGGGCTGTTGCTTCGATTGGAGGTGACGCTCATGCGGGAATTGCCGAAAGACATCGACGCCGATGTGGTCATCGAAATCAGCAAGCTGCTGGACGACAGCCCGCTTTTCGTCCCGGTGCGGGTTCATGAACTTGCGGCCAGGGTGAGGCAGAGGGTGAAGACCGGCCTGCCAGACCTTTCGATTGAAGAACTGATCGTGGAGATGGCCTCCGTACGTCAGCTGGCCATGGCCTTTGATCTGCCTGGATCGGAGAATGTCGTGCAAATCCCGGTGCGGTATCGCCGCTAGCACTGCGACATCAAACGCTCCATCCGGAGGTCAGAACAAGCGACGCCTCAAACATCTGCGCACCGATCTCATCGCGTACCTTGACGGTTATCTTGACGAAATCGCAGTCGGGCATTTCGTCTTGGGCGACATCCTGCAAAATACGAATTGCTTCCGCTCTGGCTTGTTCCCGGGATTCGAACAGCTGCCCGTCATCGTCGGGTACCGCGCCGTCACCGTTTTGAAGATCAAAATAGTACCGTTTCATTTTTCCTGCCGCGCTGGAACATCTGGCGTTTCAATGATTCCGCTTCATGGTGGTTCCTGCCCGCTGGCCGTGCTGGTGACGACGTGGTCGTTCAACGCACCGCAGGGCGAAGCGCCGATATGAAAAGCACCAGCAACGCCAAGGCGTTGAGGCCTGCGGCGATGGCATGCGAATACTCCCATTGGCGCCGCAGCAGCTCCCAGTTTTCAGGGAGGACAGTCCAGTTCCGGGTCGCCTGATTGATTGGATAGGTCAGCGTCCAGAAGGCAAACTGCGTGGCGCCGATGCTTAGAAAGGCGACAACAACCAAGCCGAAAGATGCGCTCGCTCGATAGAGCAGGATCGCCAGGGCGGCCGTGGAGAGCAATGCTCCCAGCACCACGATGCCGAACAGGCTCCATCCATCATAGGCGCGCTGCGCAGCCAGATAGTTTGGCCCGTCGAGCTTCATCTTGTTGAACATGGCGAAGAAATGCGCGGCGGCCGGAGCGAAAGCCAGTGCAACGAAAATGAAGCTGACCACTCTCAGACTATAAATTGCCATGTCGGTCTCCTCTCAGGAGACAGCTAGGGCAATCGCCAAGGTTGAAAAGGTCGCTTTAACGGCGGCTTCCGCCCGCGATCGTATGATCTCAAGCGGGGTCGTTTTTTAGCACTCACGCATCTATCTCGGAACATTTTTTTTGGGTGCTGGTTCTACCCAGTGAAGGGACGAACCTTACCCAGGGAGATTTCCCATGAAACGTGTTCTCATTACCAGCATGCTGGCCATCGGGCTCGGCTGTGGAACGGCGGTGGCTCAGACACAACAGACCGAAAGCCAATCTGGCGCGGACGCCAACTGCGCTTCCGGGCAGGCTGACTGCCAGAACGGCTCCAAGATGGGCGAGCAGGCCCAGGGCAAAGCCAAGCTGAAGACCGACGAGCAGGCTCAGGGCAAGGCCGGCACCACCACCGACCAGCAGGCCCAGGGCAAGGCCAAGCTGAAGACCGATGAGCAGGCTCAGGGCAAGGCCAGCACCACCGACCAGCAGGCCCAGGGCAAAGCCAAGCTGAAGACTGACGAGCAGGCTCAGGGCAAGGCCGGCACCACCACCGACCAGCAGGCCCAGGGCAAGACCAAGATGCAGACCGACGAGCAGGCTCAGGGCAAGACCGGC
>NZ_RZQP01000156.1:0-14816 GCF_003998165.1 Mesorhizobium sp. M7A.F.Ca.US.007.01.2.1
GGGGGCGGCAACGGCGGCAATTCCGGCGGAAGCAATAGCGGGAACAGCGGCAACGGCAATGGGAATAACGGCAACAGCGGCAACAGTGGCAACAACGGCAAATCAGGATCCAGTCAGGGTAAGAGCGGGAGCCATGTCAATGCAAAGACCGGTGACAAGGTCGACGTGACCGGCAACAAGATCACAGTCAGGCATCCCGACGGCATAACGGAAAAGCTCGAGAACGGTCGTTTCAGCATGAAGGACGCTCTCGGTCGCACGATCATCGACCGCCAGGCCACGCCGGCCGATGCCAATCGTCTCAAGGCCTTGTGAAGCTGGCCAACAGGCAACGGTCAGCTTTGCACGTCACCTCCGCCGCCCCCCGGCGGAGGTGACCTCGTTTCCGGCCGGCGTCGTCCCGGTTTTCGGCACCGCAATGGCTGCGGTCCCGAGGCGCGACGCGCTTTTGCGCAATCCGGGACGGGAAACCGCTGCGCATTTCTTCGGACCTGCCCAGAGCAATTCTAGAAAAAGTGTGAAGCGGTTTTCCCGTTCCCTTGGGAATTGCGTCACAGAGTTAGAGCAGCTCGCCGTTTCCGTGAAACGGTGAAATGCTTTAGGAAGGCCTGTCGCGGTCGCGCCACTCACGCATCATCAAGGCCGCTTCGGTGCGATTTCGCACATTGAGCTTCGACAGCACTCCGGTCATGTGATGTTTGACGGTCTTCTCCTGCAACTCAAGCCGCAAGGCGACTTCCTTGTTGCTCAGCCCCTCCGCCACCAGCCGCAGGATTTCCGTTTGCCGATCGGTGAGCTGCCGCAGCCGTTCCGCCAAGCCGTCGGTCGGCTGCTGGGACTGGAGATCCGAAAGCAGCCGGGCCGATAGTGTCGGCGAGAGATAGCTTTCGCCGGCTGCGACATTGCGCAGGATGTCGGCGAGGCCGCGCGATCCGACGCCTTTGAGGACATAGCCATTCACCCCTGCGTTCAGCGCCTTGGTCACATCGGCATTGGCCTCCGAGACGGTCAGCATGACGATCTTCTGGGCGGGATGGTTGGCGAGGATGCTTGCGACCGCGCTCAGCCCGCCGCCCGGCATCGAGATGTCGAGCAGCAAGATGTCGGGCCGCATCGTCGCGGCGAGGCGTTCGGCATCCTGCGCCGTGGCGCCCTCGCCAACCATCTCGAAGCCTCCGATCTCCGACAGGCTGCGCGTCACACCTTCGCGAAAGAGGGGATGATCGTCGACAATGGCAATGCGAATGGTCCCAGTCATGCTTGCTCCTCGACCGACAGACGGATCACCAAACGCGTACCTTGCGGCCCGGTCAAGGTTTCGAACTGTCCGCCAATGCTTTCGACCCGTTCCCTGAGGCCGGCGAGCCCGAGGCCCTCGACCCGTGCCGTCGGATCGAAACCCGGCCCGCGGTCCGACACTTCGACAAAAAGCCTGCCACCTTTCATCCCGGCACTCACCGCCTGATCCTTGCCTAGCCCGTGGTGATAGGCATTGTTCAGCCCTTCCTGGACGAAACGATAGATGCTGATCTTCTCGGAGGCGCCGGGTTCAGGCAACTGTCCGGCCAGCGTCAGCGTCACCGACGTTCCCGTCCTCTGTTCGTGTTCCTTGACGGCCAGCCGCAGAATGTCGGTTGCGGCAGCCGTCTCGATCTGCGGCAGGACAAGGCCGGTGCAGATGCCGCGTATTTCGCGCATCGCATCCTCCAGCGTCTTGCGAATCATCGTGACCTCGGTCGAGCGGCTTGCGCCCGAATGGCCATCGCTGGAAAATATCGGGCTGTCCATGCGCAGCGCCGCCAGGGCCACGAGTTGGGCCGGGCCGTCATGCAGGTCGGCGCCGATGCGGCGCAGATATCTTTCGTTGAGCGCGGTGGCGCGGCGCGAGGCCTGTTGCACGCGCAGTCGCAAGGCACTGTTTTGCGCCACCAGACCCTGCAGTTCCGACACCTGGCGGCGCAGCGCCCCACGCTGGTCGTCGATGGTGCGGCTGCCGCGCAGGACGATGCCCGACAGGAGCAGGAATGCCGCCAGGGTCGCGCCGGCCACGATCAGCCAGCTCGACCACAGAGCGGAAGCCAGGGTGGCCTGGAAATCGTCGGCGATCTCATAGAACTCGGTAACCGCCACCACCTCGCCCGACCAGGGCTCGCGCACGGGATTGTAGATCTCCAGCAATGGCAAGCCGGTCGCCTTCTCCTCGCTCTCATCCTCATCGAAAGTATTGAATTCAGCGACGACATTGCCTTGGAAAGCGGAACGCAGATTGTCGCTCGGAGCGAAGCGGCGGCCGATCAGGGCCGTCTCCTTGGCATAGAGGACCGTCCCGTCGCGGCGCCAGAGCATGAACGATTCGAGGCGCTTGCCGAGCGCGCCCTGGCCAAGCGTCTCGTCCAGCGCCTGCTTGACGGAATCGCTGAGCTCCTGCTCCTTGCGCAAGTCGGGAAGCAGCGGCGCAATCACGCTGTCGACATAGAGCGCCGTCGTGGCGGCCGAATTGCGGATGACGCCCTCTCTGATCTGCGCCGTCACCCAGGCGCCCACCACCAGCATGACGGCCAGCAGGCCAAAACCGCCGGCAACGACGAATTGCAAGGCAAGAGAGAGTTCGCTCCAGCGTCGCGTCAAGTTCTGCAGAATACGAATCATGAACCCCTGACCGCCCTTCAATCGAATGGCTGGACGATGTCGGTACATTGAGCCTCCGTCTTGCCATTGCCAAGAGCTTCGTTTGGTCGAGCGCTTGACGTCCCGGCGCGCTTCGGAAACAACGTCCGCGACACATGCGGCGGGAGCCGCTTCGAGAGGGGGGCGGAACGTTGAGTTTTTCGGGACTGCTGCAGCTCGGCTTTTCAACGGTCATTTTCCTGCTGGCGGCGACAGCCGCCAAGCAATGGGGCCTGGCGCCGAGCCTTGGCAAGATCGCGCTGACGCTGGCGCTCTATTCGCTGGGCAATCTGATCATGCTGCGGCTGATCCGCGAATTCGGCATGTCGGTGTCGTTCAGCCTGTCTGCCGTCATCCAGCTGGTCTCGGTGAACGTCGTGGCACTGGTCTTCTTCGGCGAGCGCGTCAACGCGCTGCAGGCGACCGGCATCATGCTGGCGATCGCCGCAGTGGCGCTGATCACGCTCGGACCCTATCTGCAAGGCCGGCTGTAACGGGCGGATTGCCGATGAAGAATGCCGCGAACGCTTTGCTCAACCGGGTCGAATTCCCGGTGCTGCTGGCCGGCCTGGTCATCGCGGCCGGCCTTTGGGGATTCGAGGAGCTGATGGAGATGGCGCGCGCCACCACCCCGCACGCCTTCGACACCGAAATACTGCTCGCCTTCCGCCAGGCGGGGCGGCCTGACAGCCCGATCGGCCCGATGTGGCTGCAAGGGGCGATGCGCGACATCACAAGCCTTGGCAGCGGCAGCGTGCTGGTGCTGATCGTGACGGCGGTAATCGTCTATCTCCTGCTTATCCGCAGGCCGGCGACCGCCCTTTTCATCTTCGTGGCGGTGGCCGGCGGTCAGATGCTGTCGAGCCTGCTGAAAGCCGGAATCGACCGGCCGCGCCCCGAACTCGTCTCGCATCTCGTCAACGAAACGACGCTGTCTTTTCCCAGCGGCCACGCCATGCTGTCGGCGGTGACCTATCTGACGCTCGGCGCGCTGGCGGCACGCTTCCTGCCCGGTCGAACGACGAAGATCTATGTGCTGTCGCTGGCGGTGCTGACGACGCTGCTGGTCGGCATCAGCCGCGTCTATCTCGGCGTCCACTGGCCGTCGGATGTGCTGGCCGGCTGGTGCGCCGGCTTCGTCTGGGCGATGCTGTGCTGGCTCGCTGCCCGGACGTGGCAGCGATGGCGTGGGCAGCACCCGGACGGCGAGACTGGAGACTAGATCAGCCGGTTGATCAGCCCGTGCCCGCAGCCGGCCAACAGGAAAACCGCCGACAGCAAGGCTGCCGATGTCATGAAAGTCTTGAAGATATTCAACCGCGTTACTCCCTGCCCAGATGGAAGACCTTAGCGCGCAATCCCGGGAAAGTATCTAAAAAATGGCCAGTCAGGCGCCGCTACTTACGTCTCAAACATTCATCCTAATGCTTGAAACATCAGAATGATGATATTATACCTTACTCCTGCAGACTCAGACGGGGATTCCGGCCGATGATCACTGCCGCGCAGATGCGCGCCGCAAGGGCGCTGGCCGGCATCGATCAGAAGACGCTCGCCGAGCGCGCCGGCGTTTCGCTTCCGACTATCCAGCGCATGGAGGCGAGCGATGGCGTGGTCAGGGGCGTGGTCGACACGCTGATGAAGGTCATCCAGGCCCTCGACGAGGCCGGGGTGGAGCTGATCGGCGAGAATCAGGCCAGCGAGCGCGGCGGCCGGGGCGTGCGCCTCAAGTCTGCCGTGCCGCCGGATCCCAAGGCTGAGCCGGCATAAAGTCGCGACGGCGACCGCCGACAGCCCTGCCGACGATCCCGCCGCCTTTCAGGGTGCGAAAGGCAGTCCATGGATCAGACGCAGCGGGCAGGGCATGAACCGGCCCCCAGATCGGCCCAAAGGTCGGCCCACCAGTCGGCAAAGCCGACATTTCCCGAATTGTTCACGCCAAAGCTCGTGACGGTCTGGCGCGAGGGCTACACCTTCGCCGACGCCAAGGCGGACGCCATTGCCGGGCTGACGGTGGCCATTGTCGCGCTGCCCTTGTCGATGGCCATCGCGATCGCCTCGGGAGTCACGCCCGAGCGCGGCCTCTACACCTCGATCGTCGGCGGCTTCATCATTTCGGCGCTCGGCGGCAGCCGCTTCCAGATCGGCGGCCCGGCCGGCGCCTTCATCGTGCTGGTGGCCGCGACGGTTGCCCGGGTCGGTATTGACGGGCTGCTGCTGGCAACGATGATGGCAGGGGTCTTCCTGCTCGCCATCGGCTATCTCCGTCTCGGCACCTACATCAAGTTCATTCCCTATCCGGTGACGGTCGGCTTCACCGCCGGCATCGCCGTCATCATCTTTTCCGGACAGATCGTCGAACTGTTCGGGCTGAAGCTTGCCGGCAAGGAGCCCGGACCGCTGGTGCCGAAGCTGATCGCGGTCGGCGAGGCGGCCGGCACCATCAACCCGGCGGCGACCTTCGTGGCGGTGTTGACCGTCGCCACCATCGCCGGCCTGAAGCGCTGGCGGCCGACATGGCCCGCAATGCTCATCGCCATCGGGCTGGCATCGCTGGTCGTGGCGCTTCTCGCACTGCCGGCGGAGACGATCGGCACCCGCTTTGGCGGTATACCGCGCAGCCTGCAAATGCCCGCTTTGCCGCCGATCAGCCTGGACAGGATGATTGACGTGCTGCCGGATGCCATTGCCTTCGCCTTGCTGGGCGCCATCGAATCGCTGCTTTCGGCGGTGGTCGCCGACGGGATGACGGGCCGCCGGCATCGTTCCAACTGCGAACTGGTGGCGCAAGGCTTCGCCAACATCGCATCCGCCCTGTTCGGCGGCATCTGCGCCACCGGCACCATCGCCCGCACGGCGACCAATGTGCGGGCCGGCGCCCACGGACCGGTTTCGGGCATCGTCCACTCCGCCATCCTGCTCGCCTTGATGTTGGTGGCGGCGCCGCTCGCCAGCTATATCCCGCTCGCCGCCCTGGCCGGCGTGCTGGCGGTCGTGTGCTGGAATATGTTCGAGAAACAGGCCTTCGCCACCTTGCTGCGTGCCTCGCGCGGCGATGCGCTGGTGCTGATGGCGACCTTTCTGCTCGTCATCTTCCGCGATCTCACCGAAGGCATCGTCGTCGGCTTCGTGCTGGGGTCGATCCTGTTCATCGACCGCATGGCCAAGTCGATTGCGGTCGAGGCCGATCAGCCGCTGGTGCAGGAGGATGTCGCCGACAGCACCAAGGCCTACGATGCCAGCGAGGCGACCGACGCCGACACCGTCGTCTATCGCATTTCGGGCGCCTTCTTCTTCGGCGCCGCATCGACCGTCGGCACCGTGCTCGACCGCATAGCCGACCAGCGCAGGAACTTCATCCTCGACTGCTCGGCCGTACCGTTCTTCGATTCGACGGCGGCCAACGTCATCGAAGGCGCCGCCCACAAGGCGAAACGCGCCGGTGTCCGCTTCATCATATCGGGTGCCGCGCCGCAGATCCGACGCATGCTGATCACCCACGGCGTCAAGCGCCCGCTGGTGACCTACGCCGCCTCGATCAAGGATGCGCGGGCGCAGCTGAAAGGGAAGCTGGAGGCGGGGTAGGGGCCGGGATTTGCCGGCCGGTGGCCATAGTCAGGACAAGGTGTCCACCTGTTGAATGCCAACTTCTTGACGTTGAGCTGACTCACGCACGGCGCGACGTGAACAACCGCACTGCGCCTCTTTTTGGTCATTTCGAGAACCAACCTCCGATTCCGAAAGCTGGCATCCATCCACGTTGCGCCGCCAATGCTCAATCCTCGGTGAGCATGAAGCGATCCTGTAATCGAATTATTGACGAAATATCGTTATAGATTCTATTATATCCCCAAGTGAGGTATCCCATGCTCTACAAGCTAGAGGTCGAAAACTTCTTCTCCATCCGCGATCCGCAGGTGCTCGACCTGTCGGTGGATGGAAAAGTGCCCGATCCTGAAGGCCGTTATGCCCCCATCTTCGAGGGTGCGGACGTGCGCGCGCCGAAGGTCGTCGCCCTCTATGGCGCGAACGCCTCGGGTAAAACGACGGTGCTGCGCGCGCTCGAATTCGTCGTGACGATGATCCGCGACAGCGTAGCGCGCACGGTGCCAGGCTTCGCTGGCATCGAGCGGTTCAACGACGTGGAACCCGGCAGTCGGCCGATCCGGTTCGCGATCGAGCTGGGCGGCATCATAAACCTGACGCCGGAAGTCTTTCAGCGCGCCACGAGCGGCGAAAAGGTCGAGCAAGGCACTTACCGCTACGAACTGGAAATCGAACTCAAAGAAGGGCTCGCGGTGCGGATCGCGTCCGAGTCGCTGCGCCAGAGGCCGAACGGCCAAGGGAAATGGCAGCGCGTCTATGAGCGCGATGCCGAGGGCAAGGTGAAGGACTCTAAAACCTTCAGCCTCTCGGGCTTCCAGCACCTCGTGAAGACGCTCGCCGGCAATCACACGGTGCTGTCATCATTCGCGAAATTCCAGCACCCGACCGCGCAGCTTCTTGTGGATACGGCGCGCAAGGCCTTCTTCCAAATTGAGCCTGTGCACTCCTTCGTCGATCGCGACGTGATCGACTATCTAAAGAACCAGCCCAACGTCGTCTCGCGGCTGAAGGATGAGCTAAGCCGCATAGATGTGGGTGTGGAAGGGATGCGCTTTCAGCATACGGACAACGGGCCGCTGCTGCTGTTTAAGCACGCGGGTCTTGCGGTCGAAATGCCTTGGCTGATGGAAAGCCACGGCACGCGGGCCTTTATCAAGATGTTCCCTTTCATCATGAGCGCACTCGATACCGGCGGGATCGCCGCGATCGACGAAATGGACGCGGCCATTCACCCGAACATGCTGCCCGAGCTGGTGCGCTGGTTCTATGCGGCCTCGGGACGTAACAAGTTCGACGCGCAGCTATGGCTCTCCTGCCATTCGGCCTCGCTGCTCGATGACCTCAACAAGGAGGAAATCGTGATCTGCGAGAAGGACCGGCAGGGCCGCAGCCACCTTTACAGCCTCATGGACGTGAAGGTGCGCCGCGACGAGAACCATTACCGCAAATATCTGAGCGGTGCATACGGCGGGGTTCCACACCTCGGATGAGCCGTCGTCGCCCGCCATATATCGAGCTTCGCCGTCCGGTTTATATTGGCTGCGAGGGAGCGTCAGAAGTCGGTTATGCCGGCTTTCTGCAAGATCTGATCCGCGATGCCAATTTGCCGGTGCACCTGCACGTTGACGAATTGGGGCCGGGGACCGGCGATCCGCTGTCGCGTATCGAGATGGCGGTGCTGCGCCTGAAGCTGCTCCAGAGAAAACGCCGTGCGCCCGCGGAACGCTTCGCGCTTTTGGATTTTGACCAGGCCGAGCGCGATCCGCAGCGCGCCGAGCGAACGCGCAAGCTCGCGGCCGACAACGGAATCACGATTCTCTGGCAACGGCCCTGCTTTGAGGCAATGCTGCTGCGCCATCTGGAGGGCAAGGCGGCCAACCGCCCGCCCGATACGCCGGGGGCGGTTAAGGCGCTCGAAAAGGAATGGCCGGAATACAAAAAGCCCATGACGCGCGCCAACCTGGCGCGCCGGATTAATCGGGATGCCGTCCTGCGGGCGGCAGGTGTCGAGGCCGAACTACAAGCCTTGCTCCGCAGTATCGGGGTGCTCTAGCGATCGGGATACGCGACTTCCGCGCTGTATGGTCGCCGGCGGCGGTGAACCGGTGGCGACGGAAGCTTCGCCACAAGCACGTCCCGAACCGGACGTTCCGCTCCCGGCCCAAAGGCGAGATCAAAATATCTGCTCGGCAATGTCGGCTATTGGCGCTTGGCACAAGGTGGGCCGATCCGGGGACGTCGTTAATTGGCCACAATACGATCCTCGCCGACTAACGACAGTCCATCGGCCGTTGGCGAACGTCTCGCAGCTCTGCCCTGAGGCGCCGATCATGGCTCTCAATCGAGCTTCAGCGCCACAACCTCGCCTTCGTTCATCAACGGCACATAAAGGATCGACTTGCCATCGGCGCCGATGTCGGCGCTGCCCGGCTTGAACTGCGCCACCACCTCCGGCGCGCCGCCCGCATGATGGCGGTAGAGCTTGCCGGTCATGTAGGCGGTGGTATAGATGGTGCCGCCGATGGCTACGACGCCGTCGAGATCGGCGAATTTCTGGGCGGCCGGCAAGGGCGAAACCACCTTGCTGGCGATGTCGACCGACAGCAGGCCGCCAAGCTCCGTCGTGCTGAAGTCGGGCTTGATGCCCTTGCCCCAGGAGGCGACGATCAATCGGCCGCCATCGGCGAAGATGCCGTTGGGTGAAGCCAATGCCCCGTCCTTGACGAACAGCTCCGGCCGGTCGCCATCGATGCGGTAGATGGCGTCGGCCAGCATGTCGGTGACATAGACCTTGCCGGATTGGTCCGATGTCATGTCGTTGAGGAAGACCGCGTTCGGCACCGCGATGCTGGCGACCAGCTTGCCGCTGGCGAGGTCGACGACGCGGACTTTCGTGATGTCGGCGACATAGAGCTTGCCGCCCGAGATCGCCATGCCCTTGGGTGCGTCCATGCCGTCGGTCCAGTGCTGGGTGACCGTCTTGCCGTCCAGCGACAGCACGGAGAGATAACCGTTGCCGTCGGCCTCGCCGGGATTGCCTGATATGTTGGAAACGATGATGCGATTGTCAGCGGCGTCGAACAGGGCCGATTCCGGCTGTTCGAGCCCGGTGGCGCGCCAGAGTTCGCCGGCCTCCGCGGCGGGCACTGCGGCAATGCCGATGACGGCGATAAAGGTTGAGGTGATGAGGGTGTTCATGACTGCTCTCCTGAGATGACGAGGCAGAGCTATGGCTTTCGATACTTTTCGGAAAGGCCTGACGCCGCTAGTATCGAATATCGATACGAAACTAGCGACAAGAGGTGCATCCAATGAACGGTCTGATCTTCCAGGCGCTGAAGCGGACGTTGAAGGCGAAGGGCGTCACCTATCGCGCGCTGGCCGAACGCATGGGCGTTTCCGAACCGACGGTGAAGCGTATCTTCCATGAGCGCAATTGCAAGCTCGACCGGCTGATGGAGATTTGCGCTGCGGCCGGTGTCGAACTGGAAAACGTGCTCGGCTCGATGAACCGGGGGCCTGGGCCGGTCAACCACATCGCGCCGGAGATCGAGCGCAAGCTCGCCGGCCGGCCGGCGCTGCTGTTCATCTTCGTCATGCTGTCAGAAAAGTTCACGCCCGAAGGCATCATGCGCTCGCAAGGCCTGAGCGAGGCTTCGATGTTCCTCTATCTGCGCGATCTCGAGGAACTCGGCCTCATCGCCCTCGGACGGGGTCTTTCGGCGAGACTGCTGGTCGAGACGCCGATCCAGTGGAACTTCGAAGGGCCGCTCAGGCCGCTGTTCGAGATGACCAACAAGAATTTCATCGGCTGGGCCATCACCCATATCGACAAGGAAGCGACCTTCGTCAGCTTCTCCAGGCGGATGCGGCCGGAGACGGCTGAAATGGTGCGGCGCGAGGCGGAGGATCTCGCCGACCGCGCCAAGCTGCTCGCCCATCACGACCAGCACACGACGCCGGAGGATGGCCTGATCGGCTACAAATGGACGTTTGCCTTTGGCGCGACGCCATTTCCGGCAATCATGCCGATCGGGCCGCACGCGCGAGATGCCGGGGCGAGGCCTGATACGCCCGCCGCGGCGAAAGGACGGCGGCCGCTGCCGGCCTGACCAGGCACCGCGTCAATCGTCTCAGCACGATTGCATCTGGCGGCTGAGCTTGCCGCGCACGACCCTGGCAGTGCCGACCGCCACCATTTTTGCCGCTGTCTTGCCCCCCGGACCCGCCATGCGACCGGCGACGCCGACCGCGCCATTGACGGCGCCGATCGTCTTCATCTGCCCGACCGTCTCGTTCATACGCGCCCGGCAGTCCTGCATTTTCCTGGTCGCCTCGACTGCAGCCAGGGCCTCGCCGAGACCTGCCGGCGAGTCCGGGCCGGCCGCCAACTCCGCCAATTGCGCATGCTGGTCTGGCGTGATCGGCGGGCTGGCGGCCGTCTGGCTGCAGCCGGAGGCCAGCAGGCAGATCAGCATCGCGATCGGACTGCCTCGCCCGACACGTGCCGTGGCTGGAAAAATATCGCGATGTTCGGCCTCGAGGCTCCCGCCCGGAGTTGCTTTTCCCGCCAGCCGTTTCTTGTTGTCCAACATCCTATTGCCCCATCGCCGGGCCGAGGATGAGGCTGCGGATTTTTGGCGTCAGCGGCCTGACGACATCGGCGAAGGGGTCGCCCTCGGCCCGCAAGGCCATCAACCCTTCGACCTCTTCGTCGATCGCAGCGATGGTCTCTGTCTTCTGTGCCTCGGTCAGCTCCCTCATGCCGGATATGGCATTTCTGAGCTTGGCGAAAATGGCATCGAGTTCTGCGACCGGCATCGTCGCCAGGAACCCGCGCATGGTCTCTCCAAGCGCGACCTTCCAGCTGTCGGCGGTGAAACCGGCGGTGCCGATCAAGCCCTTGTCCGCGGCATCGCGCTCGTACCAGTCGGCGGCGATCTCCTCGTCATAGGCGAACTGACCGAATTCGGGCTGCAAGGCCTCGATCAGGCCGACGACCGCCGACGCATCCCGCGCTGTCAGGGCCAAGGCAGGCGGGCTGTCGAAGATCATGCCGGCAAGTGCGAGCGCGCCGGCCAGCCGGCGCATGGCTGCGAAACGCCGCTCAGCCATAACAGTCCTGCGCAATGCCGGCCCGGGCACTGCTCGTTGCCTGGGACTGCAGAACCGAGCCGCCGATCGAGGCGGCCTGGCCGGCAATGACCCCACCATTGCCAGCCAGACCGCCAAGACCCCCCGCCATCGACAGCACACCGCCGAGCAGAGCCGCATTGGTCTGCGCCTTCGCCGCCTTCTTGGCCGCATCGGCGCAGGCCGTTTCCGTCGTCGGTTCGTTCCGGGCCTTCTTGCTGCCGGCCGCGCTCGCGATCGATGCCGGCTTGTCGTCGACCTGGCCCGTTTGGCAGCCCGCCAGGGCAATGGTCAGGGCCAGGAAAATGCTCTTTTTCATGGTGCTGCTCATCATCGGGCAGCGCGCGGCGGCAGCTTGGCCTCGCGATGATCGGTCACTGCGTTGCCCAAGGCGATCGACAGCAGATAGACACGCGGATTGAACCCTGCCGCAGCCAGTGCCGACAGCGTCTTGAACAGTTGCAAATGAAACATCGTGCCCCCCTTTGGATTGCCGCCAATGCGGTTCCGGTTCCGGAATCGCGCCGCAAACTAGGGGCATAAAAGGGGGGCAGCTTGGACAGAACGGCACTGAAAGCGGCCAAAACGGCCCGGGATTGACGTTTTGCAGGCTCCGGCGCATATGACCGCGCTCTTGGGCATGGGGGGTGTCGATGACTGCGACGATGGGGACGTCAGCTTCATTCAGGCTGGCGACGGAGATGTTTCCGGAGCGGGATCGCGTCGAGATCACGCGTGAGGTTTACGGCCGCACGGTTCTGAGGGTGGACCTCGATCCGCTGGCGCCGGCGCAGATCGACATGCGGGTGCGCGCGTTGCCAGGCCTCGGCATCGCCACCGGCAGCTCATCGGAATTCCGGGTGCATCGTACGTCGTCGCTGATCGACAATGACGACTTCGTTCTCCTGGCGGCCCTCGACGGGGGCAGTGTGATGAAGCATCGCGGCCGCGAGGAGGCGGTCGGCAACGGCCAGGCGCTGATGATGAGCGGTGAAGAGGTTGGCCTCAACCTGATCGGCGCCGGCGGGTTTCGCTTCGTCAATCTGAGTTTTTCGCGCAAGCAGCTTTCGCCTCTGATCGGCGATCCGGCCGCGGTTCTTATGCGGCCCTTGCCGACCCAAAGCGGGGCGATGCGGCTGTTGCTCGACTATATCAGCTCGATCCAGGAGGTCGGAGACGAGTTGACTGCGGAGGCCTGCCACCTTGCGGCGGCGCATGTCTTCGACCTTGCCGCACTCGCCATGGGCGCGACCAGGGATGCGGCCCAGATCGCACGCGGCCGCGGCGTCAGCGTTGCCCGCTTGCGCGCCATCAAGGCCGATATCGTCGCGCATGGTGGCCATGTCGACCTGTCGGCGCAGGACGTCGCCGCCCGCCACGGACTGTCGGCCCGCTACGTCCGCAAGCTGTTCGAGAGCGATGGCACATCCTTGATTGATTTCATGATGACCCAACGGCTGGCGCGCGCCCATCGCATGCTCGGCGATCCGCGCCATGCCGGACGCAGCATCACCGCGATCGCCTACGAGGCCGGCTTCAACGACCTTTCCTATTTCAACCGGGCGTTCCGTCGCCGTTATGACGCCACACCCTCGGACGTGCGGGCCGCGGCTTGCAAGCACTGACGCCCGGCCGCCGGCCAGCGCTCCTGTGCCGGGCCATGCACGCGGCTGGACTCATTTGATCGCGTTTACTCGGCGGCCTTGGCCCCGGGATCGGCAAGCTTGTCGTCCCAGGTCACCGCCCGGTAGTCGAAACCATATTCCAGCGTCGGCTTGACGATGCGGAAATAGGGCGACAGGTCGAAATCGCGCGGCGTGTAGAGCGAGTGGTGGCGGATGTGCAGGATTTCCTTGCGCGAATAGTTCGACTGCGCCGAGGCGCGGCCGGGCGCACGGGTGATCTCGGGCAGGATCGGATAGCGGATCTGGCCATAGGCTTCGGCAATCAGCGTCGAGCAGATCGCCCGTGTCGGATCGCCGGAACCGAAGGCCAGCATGCGGCGGCGCCAGCGCACCGGCACCGGCGGTGTCGGGAAGAAAAAACGCAGCATGTCGAAAATGTTCTTGAGGTCGTATTTCAGGCCGAGCTTGCCGATCATGAAGGCGACGACCTTGTCGCGATCCTCCGGCGCCAGCCCACTCGCCCGGCAGATGCGGGTGTTGTAGGTGCGGTAGCGCGACAATGGAACGGCGACGCAGCCTTCGCCGATCGTGACCTCGATCAGGCGCGGCCGCTCCGAGCCGTCCGCCGGCGCGGGCAAGGCATCGCCGATATAGAAGGCCGCATGCGACCAGGTCGACTGGGTCAGGTACTTGATCGCCGCCGAGATCTTCTGGTTGCCCTCGATCAGCAGGATGTCGCCGGGCTCAAGCGTGCGACGCAGCGTTTCGGCATCGGATGGGGTGTAGGGCTCGTAGCCGGACGATTCTTCCTGCAGCCGGCCGGCAAGCCAGCGGCCAAGTCGATCCAGAAGCGTGTCGCCGGGCTCGGTCATACTCCATGGCGATTAGCATGGGCGGGTAATGAGGGCTAGCGCACGCCTTTCTTCCCCCGTCAGGACCGAGAGGAAAAGCGCCAAGTCATCCTACGATGCCGCGGCCTCTTTCGGCGGCGCAGCCAGATCGTCGCGCGCCTTGCGGGCCAGTTTGCGTGTCGAGCGTTTGGGACTGTCGCCGAACAGCTCGGCCGCCTCGGCAAGGCAGCTCTTCTTCAGCTGCTTTTCCGACCGCTTCAAAAGCTTGGCCAGAAGTTTCGTGTCCTCGGGCGGCCCGAGCAGCCGGTCGTCGGCCTCGAGCAGGGCGCGCATCACCAGCACATCGTGCAGGTCGCCCAGCCGCTCGCCCAGTTCGTCGACCGCCTTGCGCCTTGCCTTGATCGGTGTCGGCCACAGCCTGCCGAGCAGCGACAGATGCATGCCGTGGGTCTTGGCCGCCTTGCGCAGATCGTGGAAATCATCGGCCGCTCCCCGCGATCCGGCCTTGTCGAGCGCCTTCCTGGCGCGGCGCAACGTGACGCGGGCGCCTTCGGCAAGCACGTCGGCCGCCTGTTCCGGCTGGTCGGGCAAGGCCAGCGTGCCGATGCGGTGCAGGCCCTCCTCGCAGGCGGCGGTTGCCGCACCGATCGCCGCTTCGAGTCCTGTACCTTCATGCAATTCATGCTGGCGCGCGATCAGCCTGTCGCGAACCGCGCCCAGCCCATCGTCGGCGCTCTCCTTGGGAAAGCTTGCCGCCAGGCGGTCGATGGTTTCGATCAGCGCTGTCGCCTCGCGCGGGCCGGCAAGCAGGGCCGCCACGTTGCGGTAGCACTGGTTTTCTGTCTCACAGAATGTTTCGTCACCGGAACGAACAAGCCGCAGCAAGGCGCGAGCGCTCTTCAGCCGCTTGCGGCATTTGTGCAGCGCCTGTTCC
>NZ_RZQP01000157.1:0-14796 GCF_003998165.1 Mesorhizobium sp. M7A.F.Ca.US.007.01.2.1
GGGCGATGAAATAGCTCATGTTCTCGACGATGCCGAGCAGCGGCACGTCGACCTTCTTGAACATGTTGAGGCCTTTTCGCGCGTCGATCAGGGCCAAGTCCTGCGGCGTCGAGACGATGACGGCGCCAGCCAGCGGCACCTGCTGGGCCATGGTCAGCTGCGCGTCGCCGGTGCCGGGCGGCATGTCGACGACGAGCACGTCGAGACGGCCCCATTCGACTTCACGCAGCATCTGCGTCAGTGCCGACATCACCATCGGGCCACGCCAGATCATCGGCGTTTCCTCGTCGACGAGGAAACCCATCGACATCACCTTCAGGCCGTAATTCTCCATCGGTTTCAGGATCTTGCCGTCGACGGTCTGCGGCCGGCCGTGGATGTTGAGCAGCCTTGGCATGGACGGGCCGTAGATGTCGGCATCGAGCACGCCGACGCGCAGGCCGTTGGCGGCGAGGCCGAGCGCGATGTTGACGGCGGTGGTCGACTTGCCGACGCCGCCCTTGCCGGAAGCAACGGCAATGATCCCCTCGATACCGGGTACGCCACGCTTGCCCGAGCTGTGCGAGGCCGGCGCGTGCGGAGCCGCACGCGGCGCGGCGGCAGCGGGCGCAGCCGGCGGAACGGGCCTGGGTGCGGGGCGCGACGGAACCGGCGCCTCCATGCCGCCGCCCTTCTTCTCGGCCGTCAGCGCGACGACGGCGCCGGCGACACCGGGGATCGCCTTGACGACACGCTCGGCAGCGGCGCGCAGCGGCTCCATTTCCTGGGCGCGGGCGGCGGGAACGGTAATCGAGAAGAAGACCTTCCCGTCGGCGATGAAAATTTCCGAAACCATGCCGAGGTCGACGATGTTGCCGGTGAAATCCGGTCCGTTGACCGTCTTCAGACGCTCGGTGACGATTTCCTTGGTGACGGACATGGCAGTTTTTCCTTACGCAGCTTGCGCCTGAGATGCAGCTTGCACCTGAGATAATGCAGTTTCCGGACAGAACCAAGCCGTGGAGCAATGGCTGTCATGGCGTGCCTGAAAAACCGGCGGGTCCTGCCGGATTTCATCCGCGCCAAACGTCCTCCAGATAAGCGAGCGCCGATGCGGCCAGCAATCAATCCAGCCGACAGTCGCCAAACGATCGCGGCGACCTATTTCAACGACCAGCACGGGACCGACAAGCCGAGAAGGAGGCGATTATGCTCGCAAACAGCAACGCAACGGCAAATCTGGCGGTAAGCGATCTGGCAAAGGCCAAGGCTTTCTACGAAGGAACGCTTGGCCTGAAACAGGTGCAGGATGAGGGGGGCGAACTGATCGTGTACAAAAGCGGCGATACCACCCTCAACGTCTATCATTCCCAATTTGCCGGAACCAACAAGGCGACAGCGGTGACCTGGATGGTTGGCGAC
The DNA here is from genome assembly GCF_003998165.1 of Mesorhizobium sp. M7A.F.Ca.US.007.01.2.1. Lineage (NCBI taxonomy): Bacteria > Pseudomonadati > Pseudomonadota > Alphaproteobacteria > Hyphomicrobiales > Phyllobacteriaceae > Mesorhizobium > Mesorhizobium sp. M7A.F.Ca.US.007.01.2.1. The sequence goes on from NZ_RZQP01000157.1 coordinate 1,402, forward strand.
GAGATCGGCAACATCGTCAAGGAGCTGAAGTCGAAGGGCGTCGCCTTCGAGCACTATCAGATGCCGGGCTTGACGCTGGAGGGCGATCTCCACGTCGGTTACGGAATGAAGGTTGCCTGGTTCAAGGATCCAGACGGCAACATCCTGAACCTTGTGGACAGGTAGATTTCTTCACCTCACCTCGCCAGGCCAACCGCGAGGTAGGTGAGCGCCGAAATCAAAGCGGTGGCCGGCAAGGTAACGATCCAGGCGATGACGATGTTGCCGGCAATGCCCCAGCGCACGGCCGAGACGCGGCGGGCGGCGCCGACGCCGATGATGGCGCCGGTGATGGTGTGGGTGGTCGATACGGGAACGCCGAGCCAGGTCGCCGCAAACAGCGTGATCGCCCCACCGGTTTCGGCGCAAAAACCCTGCATCGGGTTCAGCCGGGTTATCTTCGAGCCCATGGTGTGGACGATGCGCCAGCCGCCGAACAGGGTGCCGAGCGCCAGTGCCGACTGGCAAGTGAGGACCACCCACAGCGGCACGTAGAAAGTCGCGCCGAGCATGCCTTGCGAATAGAGCAGCACGGCGATGATGCCCATGGTCTTCTGGGCGTCATTGCCGCCGTGCCCGAGGGAATAGAGCGAGGCGGAAAAGAACTGCATGACGCGGAAGGTGCTGTCGACCGCAAACGGCGTCTGGCGCACGAAGAGCCACGAGACGACGAGAACCAGGACGAGCGCCAGGATAAAGCCCGTCGCTGGCGACAAGACGATTGCCGCGACCGTCTTGCCAAGCCCGGTCCAAACGATGGCGCCCACGCCTGCCTTCGCAACACCGGCGCCGACCAGGCCGCCGATCAGCGCATGCGAGCTGCTCGAAGGGATGCCGGCGATCCAGGTGACGATGTTCCAGACGATGGCGCCGACCAGGGCTGCAAAGATCACCGCCGGGGTGACGATGCTGACGTCGACGATGCCTTTGCCTACGGTCTCAGCAACGTGGAGGCCGAAGAACATGAAGGCGATGAAATTGAAGAATGCCGCCCACAGCACCGCATATTGCGGCCGCAGCACGCGGGTGGAAACGATGGTGGCGATGGAATTGGCGGCGTCGTGCAGGCCGTTGAGAAAGTCGAAGAACAGTGCGACGGCGACGAGGCCGGCCAGCACGGGAAAGGCAATGGTTGCTTCCATCACCTAGACATTCTCAATGACGATGCCGCTGATCTCGTTGGCGACGTCCTCGAAGCGGTCGACCACCTTTTCCAGTTGGCCATAAATCTCGCTTCCGATCATATAGGCCATCGGATCGCTGCTGCCGTGCTTCCTGAAGAGATCCTTCAGCCCTTGCTCGTGCAGGTCGTCGGCCCGGCTTTCGACGCGCATCACCTCTTCGGCGATGGCGTTGAGGCGCACAGTATGCGTTGCGACCTTGTTGAGCAGCGGGATCGCCTCGGCCACCAGCTTGGCGGCGGCGACGATGACGCCACCCATTTCCTGCATCAGCGGATCGAACTCCTTGCGCTCGAACAGCTTCACCGTCTTGACCGTCTTGTGCATCATATCGATGGCGTCATCCATCGACTGGATCAGGTCCTTGATGTCGCCGCGATCGAAAGGCGTGATGAAGGAGCGCCGTACAGCCAGCAGGACTTCCGCGGTGATGTGGTCGGCCTCATCTTCGAGATCGATGATTTTCTGGCACCAGAGATCGATATCCCTGCCCTGGAGAAGCTGCTCCAGCGCCTCGGCGCCGCCGACCACGGTGCGGGAATGTCGTTCGAACAGGTCGAAGAAGCGATCTTCGCGCGGCAAAAGCTTGCGGAACCAGCCCAGCATGGTCGATCTCCCAGTTTCATCCACATAGCGCCGCATTCAGCCGCGGGAAACAGGTAGCCGGCTTAAAGGTGTGGATGCAGGGCAATTGTGCGTGGCGCTTGCGGTAGAGCACAATTTCCCCGACCTTGCAGCGAACGACCGGAAAGATCACATGATCGACAAGCTGGAATTCTTCATCGCGCTCGCCAGGGAGGAGCATTTCGGCCGGGCGGCGGAGGTGTGCGGCGTCACGCAGCCGACGCTGTCGGCCGGCATCAAGCAGTTGGAAGGCCAGCTTGGCGTCATGCTGGTTCTGCGCGGCTCACGCTTCCAGGGGCTGACGCCGGAGGGAAAACAGGTGCTGGTGTGGGCACGCCGCATCGTCGGCGACACCAGGACCATGCGCGAGGAAATGCGCGCGGCGCGCCACGGACTTTCGGGCCGTATCCGCATCGCCGCCATCCCGACGGCGCTCGCCATGCTGCCGCGGCTGACGACGCCATTTCGCGAAAAGCATCCCGGCGTCACCTTTTCGGTGCTGTCGCGGACTTCGATCGAGGTGCTGTCGCTGCTCGGCAATTTCGACATCGATGCCGGCATCACCTATCTCGACAACGAGCCGCTGGGGCGGGTGACCAGCGTGCCGCTCTATGACGAGCGCTACCAACTGATCACCGCGATGGGAAATCCCTATTCCGACCGCGACAAAGTGACATGGGCGGAGCTCTCAAGCCTGCCGCTGTGCCTGTTGACGCCGGACATGCAGAACCGCCGCATCATCGACCAGCATCTGGCCGAAGCCGGCGTGCAGGTGCGACCGACGCTGGAATCCAATTCGATGATCGTGCTGTTTTCGCACATCCGCACCGGCAAATGGTCGTCGATCATGCCGCTCAACCTTGCGGAAACATTCGGCTTTTCCGAACCGATCCGGGCCATTCCAATCATCGAACCAGACGCCAGCCACACGGTCGGCCTGGTGGCGACACCGCGCGAACCGCACACACCTTTGGTCTCGGCGCTGCTGGACGAGGCAATGGCGCTGGCGGACGATTTCCATGCCAACCGTTCCGCTAGACAGGGTTAGTCAAACGGAACGATAGAAGATTTCTATCGTACAACGAAACCGCTTTATTGATTTCAGAGGTTTTCTCTGGTTTCTTAAGCACTTAGCGATAAAGCGGCACGCGCATGTCGTTGTTCCAAAACAGCTTGATGCTTTTGGCCGATATGCGTGGGTCGCTACGATAGGGAGGGCGCTGCATGACAATGCAGCCTGCAAGTACCGAGATTACGTCGCGCACGGCCGCGATCATCCAGGAGATGAAGGGGCTCGAAGGCCCTTTGCTGCCGATCCTCCACGGCATCCAGGAAGAGTTCGGCCATGTGCCCAAGGATGCGCTGCCGGTCATCGCCGAGGCGCTGAACATTTCCAGGGCCGAGGTGCACGGCGTCGTCAGCTTCTATCACGATTACCGAAGCCATCCGGCAGGCCGGCATGTGTTGAAGCTCTGCCAGGCGGAATCCTGCCAGTCCATGGGGTCGGATGCCATCGCCGCCAAGCTGAAGCAACTGCTGGGCATCGGCTTTCATGAAACGACCCGCGACGGTTCGGTGACGCTGGAGCCGGTCTACTGTCTCGGCCTGTGCGCCTGTTCGCCCGCCGCCATGCTCGATGGCGAGGTGATCGGACGGCTCGATGACGAGAAGCTCGACGAGATCGTTGCAGAGGTGCGCTCATGATCCCGCGTATCTACATTCCCGGCGATTCCGGTGCGCTGGCGCTTGGTGCCGAAAAGGTCGCCAAGGCGATCGCCGGCGAACTCGCCGAGCGCGGCATCGAGGCCAAGATCGTGCGCAATGGTTCGCGCGGCGCCTATTTCCTCGAACCGATGGTCGAAGTCGCTACAGCCAACGGCCGCATCGCCTACGGGCCGGTCAAACCGTCCGACGTCAAAAGCCTGTTCGACAGCGGCTTCCTTACCGGCGGCCATCATAAACGCTGGCTGGGCGCGCCGGACAAGATCCCCTTCCTGGCCAAGCAGACGCGGCTGACTTTCGCGCGCTGCGGCGTCACGGATCCGCTGTCGCTCGAATCCTACAAAAAACATGGCGGGTTGAATGGACTGATGAACGCGCTGGCGCTGACGCCTGCCGCCATCGTCGCAGAGGTGACCGAATCGGGCCTGCGCGGACGCGGCGGCGCCGGCTTCCCGACCGGCATCAAATGGAAGACGGTGCTCGATACAGCAGGCGACCGCAAATACATCGTCTGCAACGCCGATGAAGGCGACTCCGGCACTTTCGCCGACCGCATGATCATGGAGGGCGATCCCTTCGTGCTGATCGAAGGCATGACGATCGCCGGTATAGCCACGGGCGCGACCAAGGGCTTCGTCTATGTCCGCTCGGAATATCCGCATGCGGTGGCGGCGATGAACAAGGCCGTCGAGATCGCCCGCAAGGCCGGCGTTCTTGGCGCCAGCGTGCTGGGTTCCCCTCACGCGTTCGACATGGAGATCCGGGTCGGCGCCGGCGCCTATGTCTGCGGCGAAGAGACGGCGCTGCTCGATTCGCTCGAGGGCAAGCGCGGCATGGTGCGGGCAAAGCCGCCTCTGCCGGCACATAAGGGGCTGTTCGGCAAGCCGACGGTGATCAACAACGTCATCAGCCTAGCCTCTGTGCCCGTCATCATGGACAAGGGTGCGGCCTTCTACAAGGATTTCGGCATGGGCCGCTCGCGCGGCACGATCCCGGTCCAGATCGCCGGCAATGTCAAATTTGCAGGGCTGTTCGAAGCCGCTTTCGGCATGACGCTTGGCGAGATCGTCGACGAGATCGGCGGCGGCACGGCCACCGGCCGGCCGGTCAAGGCAGTGCAGGTCGGCGGACCGCTCGGCGCCTATTTCCCGCGCGCGCTGTTCGACACGCCATTCGACTATGAAGCCTTCGCGGCCAAGGACGGGCTGATCGGCCATGCCGGTATCGTGGTGTTCGACGACACCGCCGACATGCTGAAACAGGCGCGCTTCGCCATGGAATTCTGCGCCATCGAAAGCTGCGGCAAGTGCACGCCCTGCCGCATCGGCTCGACGCGCGGTGTCGAGACCATCGACAAACTCGCCGCGGGCATCGAGCCGGAGAACAACCTCGCTCTGGTCACCGACCTCTGCAACACGATGAAATTCGGCTCGCTCTGCGCGCTGGGCGGCTTCACGCCCTACCCTGTGATGAGCTCGATCACCCATTTCCCCGACGACTTCAAGCCCGCGCCCGTGCGCGTGGCTGCCGAATAGGAGCTGGCAGATGAACATCAAGGCCGACTTCCCATCCCTCGTCGAAGAGATCGACTACGGAACCCCGCAATCGAAGGCGCAGAAGCAGGTCACGCTGAACGTCGACGGGCGCAGCATCACCGTGCCGGAAGGCACCTCGATCATGCGTGCCGCGATGGAGGGCGGGGTCGAAATCCCGAAGCTCTGCGCCACCGACATGCTGGACTCCTTCGGTTCGTGCCGTGTCTGCCTTGTGGAGATCGAAGGACGCGGCGGCACGCCGGCATCCTGCACGACGCCTGTCGGCGAAGGCATGATCGTGCGCACGCAGACCGAGCGGCTCGATGCCATTCGCCGTGGCGTCATGGAGCTCTACGTCTCCGACCATCCGACCGGCTGGAACGAACAGGCCGGAACCGGCGCCAGCGAGTTCGACGCGGTGGCGAAGTCGATCGGCCTGACCGAGAACCGCTACGGCATCGAGGGCCGCAACCACGTCAAGCCGGAAGGTGGCGTGGCGCCCGGCCATGGCTCGCTGGCAGTCGATTACATCGCCCGCGACGAATCCAACCCCTATTTCACCTATGATGCCTCGCAATGCATCGTCTGCTCGCGCTGCGTGCGGGCGTGCGAAGAAGTGCAGGGCACGTTTGCGCTGACCATTGAGGGACGCGGCTTCGAATCCCGGGTTTCGGCGGGAATGCACGAGGCGTTCATCGATTCGGAATGCGTGTCCTGCGGCGCCTGCGTCCAGGCCTGCCCGACCGATGCGCTGCGTGAGAAGACGGTGCTTGCCAAGGGCCTGCCGGAGCGCTCGGCCGTCACCACCTGCGCCTATTGCGGCGTCGGCTGCTCGTTCAAGGCCGAGGTGAAGGGTGACGAAGTCGTTCGCATGATGCCCTACAAGGAGGGCAAGGCGAACCACGGCCATTCCTGCGTGAAGGGCCGTTTCGCCTATGGCTACGCCACCCACAAGGACCGCATCCTGTCGCCGATGATCCGCGAAAAGGTCACCGATCCGTGGCGCGAAGTAAGCTGGGAAGAGGCGATCGCCCATACCGCCAAGGAATTCCGCCGCATCCAGTACCAGTACGGACGCACCGCGATCGGCGGCATCACCTCGTCGCGCTGCACCAATGAGGAAACCTACCTCGTCCAGAAGATGGTGCGGCAGGGTTTCCGCAACAACAATGTCGACACCTGCGCACGCGTCTGCCATTCGCCGACGGGCTACGGGCTCGGCCAGACATATGGCACGTCTGCCGGCACGCAGGATTTCGATTCCGTCGACTTCACCGATGTCGCCGTCATCATCGGCGCCAATCCGGCTTCCGCTCACCCGGTGTTCGCCTCGCGGCTCAAGAAGCGGCTGCGCCAGGGCGCCAAGCTGATCGTGCTCGATCCGCGCCGCACCGAGATGGTCAAGTCGGCCCATATCGAAGCGGATTACCACCTGCCGCTGAAGCCCGGCACCAATGTGGCCGTGCTGACGGCGCTGGCGCATGTGATCGTCACCGAGGGCTTGTTCGACGAAGCCTTCATCCGCGAACGTTGCGACTGGACGGAGTTCCAGGATTGGGCATCGTTCGTCGCCTTGCCGGAAAACAGCCCCGAAACCGTCGGCAAATTGTCCGGCGTCGATCCCGAGCTGATCCGCGGGGCTGCGCGTCTCTACGCCACCGGCGGCAACGGCGCGATCTATTACGGCCTGGGCGTGACGGAACACAGCCAGGGTTCGACCACTGTGATGGCAATCGCCAATCTCGCCATGGCCACCGGCAATATCGGCCGGCCCGGCGTCGGCGTGAACCCGCTGCGCGGCCAGAACAACGTGCAGGGCTCCTGCGACATGGGCTCGTTCCCGCATGAGCTGCCCGGTTATCGCCACATCTCCGGCGAAGCCGTGCGCGATATCTACGAGACCTTGTGGGGCGTGAAGCTGGACGACGAACCCGGCCTGCGCATCCCCAACATGCTGGACGCCGCCGTCGACGGCAGCTTCAAGGGCATCTACATCCAGGGCGAAGACATTCTGCAGTCCGATCCCGACACCAAGCATGTCGCAGCCGGCCTTGCCGCGATGGAATGCGTCGTCGTGCACGACCTCTTCCTCAACGAGACGGCGAACTACGCCCATGTCTTCCTGCCGGGCTCGACCTTCCTGGAGAAGGACGGCACCTTCACCAACGCCGAGCGCCGCATCAACATGGTGCGCAAGGTTCTTGAGCCGAAGGCGCGCTACGCCGATTGGGAGGCGACGCAGGAGCTTGCCCGCGCGATCGGGCTGGACTGGAACTATAAGCATCCCTCCGAAATCATGGACGAGATCGCGATGACCACGCCGAGCTTCGCCGGCGTCTCCTTCGAGCTGCTCGACCGTGTCGGGTCCGTGCAATGGCCCTGCAACGAGAAGGCGCCGCTCGGCACCCCGATCATGCATATCGACGGGTTCGTGCGCGGCAAGGGCAAGTTCATCCGTACCGAATATGTGGCGACGGACGAAAGGACGGGGCCGCGCTTCCCGCTGCTGCTCACCACCGGCCGCATCCTGTCGCAGTACAATGTCGGCGCGCAGACCAGGCGCACCGATAACAGCATGTGGCATTCGGAGGACCGGCTGGAGATTCATCCGCACGATGCCGAGAACCGCGGCTTGCGCGACGGCGACTGGGTCCGGCTGACCAGCCGCTCGGGCGAGACGACGCTGCGCGCGCTGATCACCGACCGGGTGTCGCCCGGCGTGGTCTACACGACGTTCCACCATCCGGACACGCAGGCCAACGTGATCACCACCGACTTCTCCGACTGGGCGACCAACTGCCCGGAATACAAGGTGACGGCGGTGCAGGTCGGCGCCTCCAATGGGCCGTCGGAATGGCAGCGCGACTATGACGAGCAAGCCAAGCAGAGCCGGCGCATCGCGTCTTTGCAGGCGGCGGAGTAGCCTTGAGCGCGCGGCGCAAAGCCACGACGCAGGTATCGCGGCTGGCGCACCGCGCCAGCGGCACTGCTACGGCGAACCGCATGGTGCCGGAAGAGACGCCGGTGGCGTTCTCCTTTGCCGGCACCACGCATGCGGTGATGATGGCAAGCCCGGCCGATTTCGAGGATTTCGCGCTTGGCTTCTCGCTGACCGAGGGCATTGTAGCTGCGCCGGAGGAGATCGAAACCATCGAGGTCGAGGACCATGGCGCCGGCATCGACATCCAGATCCGGCTGAAGGACCGAGCCAACACGCGCTTCGAAGCGCGGCGGCGAAGGCTCGCGGGTCCGGTCGGCTGCGGGCTCTGCGGCATCGAATCGATCGAGGAAGCGATGCGTTCGGTCGATGCGGTTGGTGTGTCAAAGCTTACGCTTGATGCCAACGATATTGTCCGTTCGGTCAAGCTTTTGTCGAAAGTGCAGCCGCTGCACACCGAGACCGGAGCCGTGCACGCCGCCGGCTTCTATGTGCCCGGCAAGGGCATCGTCATGGCGCGCGAAGATGTCGGCCGTCACAATGCGCTCGACAAGCTGGCGGGTGCGCTGGCCAAAGCCGGCATCGAGGGCGCATCCGGTGCTGTCGTGGTGACATCCAGGGTTTCGGTCGAAATGGTGCAGAAGACGGCTTCTATCGGTTCGGCCTTCATCATCGCCGTCTCGGCGCCGACCGCCCTTGCCATCCGCACGGCGCAAGAGTCCGGCATGACGCTGGTGGCGCTGGTTCGCGGCGACGATTTTGATATTTTCACCCACCCCGACCGGGTGATTTGCGGAGTTGCCAAGCATGTCGCATGACGAAGAACACATTATGAGCACTGCCGAGAAGCTGGTGCGCATGGCAAACCAGATCGCCGACTTCTTCCATTCCAAGCCGCGCGAGGAAGGCATTGCCGGCGTCGCCGAGCACATCAACAAGTTCTGGGAGCCGAGGATGCGGCGGCAGTTCTTCGAAATGCTGGACGACGGCACCGGGAACTTCAACGAGTTGGTGGTGGCCGCCTCCGCCAGGATCAAGCGACCGATCACGCCGGCTGCGGCCGACCTCAAACTCGGGCTCAAGCCCTCCCCTGCCGACGTCGCCGCCTCGCAGGAATAGCCGCCAAGCCGCGCCAACTTACATTCACAATCGCTAAAGTTTAAGCTGCCGCAATCTGCGCTGTTCTGCTATGGTTTGACGACCAGAAATCGTCAGGCCGGGGTGGAAATCTCGTGAGGCCGATCGAGACGCGATACGCCTGTAGCGGCGATGTGCGGATCGCCTATCAGGTGGTCGGGCAGGGATCGTTCGATCTCGTCTTCGTGCCGGGCTTCATTTCCAACCTCGACCTGCACTGGGAAGACGAGGGCTACACCAGGCTCTTGAAGCGGCTTTCGGCGTTCTCTCGGCTGATCCTGTTCGACAAGCGCGGCACCGGCCTGTCCGACCGTGTCGACGCGCATAACCTGCCCAGTCTCGAGACGCGGATAGACGATGTGCGCGCGGTAATGGACGCCGCTGGCAGCGGCCGTGCGGCGCTGCTCGGCTCCTCCGAAGGCGCGCCGATGGCAATGCTGTTCGCCGCCACCTATCCGGAGCGGACACGGGCGCTGGCGCTCTATGGCGGCTATGCGCATTTCCACAAATGGGTGATGTCGCCCGAACGCCTCGACGCTTTCATCGAGATGGCGGAGACAGCCTGGGGCACTGGCGCCACGCTGCCCCATTTCGCGCCGAGCCGGGTCGACGACGCGCATTTCGCCCAGTGGTGGGCACGTTTCGAACGATTGTCGGCGAGCCCGACGGCGGCGGCGGCGCTGGCGCGCATGAACGCCGACGTCGACATCCGCCATATCCTGAGCGTGATCAGCGCGCCGACGCTTGTAATCCATCGCCGCAACGATGCGCGGGTCGACCCCGACGCCAGCCGCTTCCTTGCACAGAAGATCCCCGGCGCCCGACTGGTCGAGATTCCCGGACGCGACCATCCGATCTGGACCGGCGATGTCGATGGGGTGGCCGACCTGATCGAGGAATTCCTGACCGGCGAACGCGCCGTGGGCGAAGTAGACCGCGTGCTGGCCGCACTGCTGGTGACACGCATCTACGACACGGCACGGCTCGGCGACCGGATGTGGAGCGAACGCAGCCAACGCTTCCAGGAAACCTGGCGGCTGCTGGTCGGGCGCCATGGCGGGCGCTCTGTGGGCCTGCATGGCGAGTTGATGATTTCGCGCTTCGACGGCCCGGCACGCGCCATACGCTGCGCGGCAGCGCTGCGCGAGGCGGCGCAGGAAATCGGCGTGGCAAGCGCACAAGGGGCGCATGTCGGCGAGATCGAAGTGCGCGGTCCACCCGTTGGGACGACGGCGCGGGTGGCAATGCAACTGGCCGCCCATGCCGGCCGCGGCGACATTATCGCGTCGCGTCTGATCGCCGATCTGGCGGCTGGGTCGGGCCTGCATTTCACCGACGCCGGGCGCATCAGTGTCGACGAGCTGGAGCAGCCGCTGGCGCTGGTCCATGCGACGTCCGAACAGCATCTGGAACCCGCCTGCCGGCCCAAACCCAAGACCGCCGAGCCGGCCGCATTGACGGCGCGCGAAAGCGAGGTGGTGAGCCTCGTCGCCGACGGCAAGAGCAATGCCGCGATCGCCGCCGAATTGCGGCTGAGCGAACACACGGTCAAGCGCCATGTCGCCAACATACTGCTCAAGCTGGATCTGCCGTCGCGGGCGGCGGCGGCGGCGTTTTCGGCCAGGCACCCTGGCCCGCACGGGCCATGAGAGCCATGGCGCTTTCGGGCGAAGCGGCCATGGGCGGGTAAGCGCTATCAATTCTCTCCACGCAGGCTAGGCGGATGTCGCTGGAAAAGGCGCTGCGAACGGAGGAGGAAATGCTGAAGTCGAACCGGACACTCAAATTGCTTGTGATCGCTGCAAGCGTTGGCGCGTTGTTCGCCATCTCTCCCGCAAAGGCCGAGGACGCGTCCGCGGCGGCCGCCTACAAGGACATCGAGGCAACGCTCGGCTCGGTGCCGGACATGTTCAAGACCCTGCCGGATGTGGCCGTCGCCGGCGCCTGGGCCGAGATTAAGGGCGTGCAGCTCAACCCGAAGACGGCGCTTGACGGCAAGACCAAGGAACTTTTGGGCCTCGCCGTCGCGGCGCAGATCCCATGCCAGTACTGCATCTATTTCCACACCGAGGCGGCCAAGCTCAACGGCGCCAGCGACGAGGAGATCAAGGAGGCGGTGGCGATGTCCGCCATCGTGCGCCATTGGTCGACGATGCTCAACGGCAGCCAGGTCGATCTGACGACCTTCAAGAAGCAGACCGACGACGTATTCGCGGCCGTCAAGGCGAAGTCGCAGTAAGAACCACTGCCCGGCGATGAGCGCCGGACGGCACATCGACCATCAACCGCCCGGTCGGAAGACGGGCCAATGGAGGATGAAATGCTGACCAAGACCCAAACAGTGGACGGCGCCGCGATCAAGAAGGCGATCGAAACCCGTGACGGCAAGATGCTGTCGAGCTTCTATGCCGAAGACGCGCTGGTGCGGGTGATCGACCGCAACAACCCGCCGAGCAAGCCGCGTGAAATCCGCGGGCGCGCGGCGATCACCACATTCTGGGACGACATCTGCAGCCGGGCGATGACCCACAAGGTCGACACCACCATCGCCGACGGCGACAGCCTCGCCTTCACCCAGGCCTGCGCCTATCCGGACGGCACCAAGGTGTTCTGCGCAGCGATGCTGGAGCTGAAGAACGGTCGGATCGCAAGACAGACCGTCGTGCAGGCCTGGGACGAGTAGATCAACAACCGTGGATCAACCGCGGCCTGGGCCGCAACCTGGAGGAGAAGACGATGTTCAGCGCCAGATGGCAGATCGACGCCAAGTTCGGACACAAGCAGACCGTGCTCGACCTGTTGAAGAAATGGGAACGCGAGATCGGGTCACAGGTCGGCCTCGACGAGCTGGAATTCCAGATCATGACCGGTTCGATCGGCGCGCGGGAGGCGACGGTCGAGTCCCATCACCAGGTCGAAAGCCTGGCCCAGTTGGAGGCGTTCTTCGCCAAGATCGGCAAGATCGACGCGCACGCGAAATGGGGCAAGGAGATCGAGCCCTATGTCGTGTCTGGCACCAGCCTGTGGAATATCTATCGCATCGTGGAGTAGTGGTCTGCGGTCTTACCTCTCCTCTTGTGGGAGAGGTCGGATTGCCCCGATTTGTCCTTCACAAATCGGTTGGCAACCCGGGTGAGGGGTAAGCTGGCGTCAAGCTGGAACACCCCTCATCCGTCTCGGCGCTACGCGCCGATCCACCTTCTCCCACAAGGGGACAAGGCAAAACTAGCCATGCGCAACCATCACATGCCGCACGGCGGTGTAATCCTCCAGTGCGTAGAGCGACATGTCCTTGCCGTAGCCGGACTGCTTCAACCCGCCATGCGGCATCTCGTTGGTCAGCATGAAGTGGGTGTTGATCCAGGTGCAGCCATATTGCAGGCGGGCGGCCGTCGCCATGGCGCGCGAGACATCCTTGGTCCATACGGATGACGCCAGGCCGTAGTCGCTGTCATTGGCCCAGTTCACCGCCTCGTCGACTTCCGAAAAACGAGTAACCGAGACGACCGGGCCGAACACTTCGCGGCGCACGATCTCATCTTCCTGCAGCGCGCCGGCGACGACGGTCGGCTGGTAATAGAAGCCGGAGCCCTCGCCCGGCTTGCCGCCGGTGGTGATCTCGATGTGTTTCAGTTCCGAGGCGCGCTCGACGAAGCTCGAGACGCGGTCGCGCTGGCGGCGCGAGATCAGCGGGCCGATTTCGTTTTCGGTATCGTCGGGGCGGTCGTACTTGATGGTCGAGACGGCCGAGGAGAGATCGGCGACGAGCTTGTCGTAGATCTTCTTGCCGGCGTAGATGCGGCAGGCGGCGGTGCAGTCCTGGCCGGCATTGTAATAGCCGAAGGCACGCAGGCCGTTGACCACGGCGCCGAGGTCGGCGTCGTCGAAGACGATGACCGGCGCCTTGCCGCCGAGCTCGAGATGGGTGCGCTTGACCGACTTGGCGGCCGCCTGCAGCACCTTCTTGCCGGTGGCGACATCGCCGGTGATCGAGATCATGTTGACCTTGGGATGATTGATCAGCGTGTTGCCGACGCTGTCGCCGCGGCCGAGCACGACATTGACGACGCCTTCGGGCAGGATGTCCGCAAGGATTTTTGCCAGCTTCAGCGCCGTCAGCGGTGTCTGCTCGGACGGTTTGAAGACGACGGTGTTGCCGCCGGCGATCGCCGGCGGCAACGCCGTCGTCTTCAAACCGTCCGAGCAGACACCGCTGACG
>NZ_RZQP01000158.1:0-14729 GCF_003998165.1 Mesorhizobium sp. M7A.F.Ca.US.007.01.2.1
GGTATCGCCTTCATCTGCGTCGGCACGGTGCTGATCGCGCAAAGTGGGCGGGATTTGGGTGAGCAAGGGCATGAGGACCAGACCGCTTCCATCACGCCCGACAAGATCCAAGCAAACGAGATCGTTCGATGAGACATGTGATTTTCGGCGGCGACGGTTTCGTCGGCCGCCATCTTGCCCCGAAACTTGTGGCCGATGGTGAAGAGGTTGTCGTCGCCGACATCGTCAAGAGCGACCTGCCGCACTACCGCACCGTCCGCTTTATCCAATGCGACGTCACCGACCCGACCTCGGTCACCGCGGTTGGGCTCAGGGCCGACGACATGGTCTACAATTTGTCGGCCAAGATGCTATCGCCGATCCAGGTGCGCGCCAAGCGGCACGATTTCTTCTTCCCTGTGAATTTCCATGGCACCGAGCACATCATGCAGGCCATGGACGGAGCCGGTGCGTCAAAACTCGTCCACTACACGACCGACATGATCTACGGCCACACGGTCACGCAGCCGATGACCGAGGAGCACCCGGTGGCGCCGCTGGGCGAATATGGCTGGTCGAAGCAGAAGACAGAGGAGCTCGCCGCCGAATGGCGCAAGCGCGGCATGTCGATCTCGCTGTTTCGCCCGCGCCTGATCATCGGTCCCGGCCGGCTCGGCATTCTGGAAAAACTGTTCAAGCTGATCGACTGGAACCTTCCCGTGCCGATGATCGGTTCGGGCAGGAATCCTTATCAGTTCATCTCGGTGTTCGACTGCGCCGAGGCTGCGCGCGCGGCCTGGAAGGCCGGCGTGCCAAACGAGGCCTATAATCTCGGTTCGCTCAATCCGCCGCCGGTCAAGAAATTGCTCGGCGATCTGATCAGGCATGCCGGCTCGAAATCGATCCTGATCCCGACACCGGGCTGGGCGGTCAAGCGCACGCTGGACCTGCTTGACCTCTTGAACATGCCGATCATGGACCCGGAACAGTATCTGATCGCCGACGAGGATTGCGTGCTCGACGTGTCCAAGGCCGGGCGTCAGCTCGGCTGGGTGCCGCAATATCGCGACGAGGACATGCTGATCGCCGCCTACAGCGAGTACCGCGCAAAGAAAGCCGGTCACGCCGTCGCCACCAAACATGTGCCCGCCGAATAGCGGCTTGCAAAAACAGCTTTCGTTGCGCCCGATCCTGGTCGTGCGCGCAGACAGGAGATTGAAATGACCGTCATGGCCAAGCCCGAACAGACCAATTTGCGCACCATGGTCAGCGCGCCGGCGCTGTCGCCTGTCACCATCGCCAAGCCCGATTTGATCAGCGTCGAACAAGCCAAGGCGATGGATGTCGCCCGCATGACCGACCTGTTCAAGGCGCATCTCAACCCCGGCCAGTTCCACTTCATGAAGCTGCTCGGCTTCCACAAGATCAAGATCGAGCGTGCCGAAGGCATGTTCTACATCGACCAGAACGGCCGCAAGATCCTCGACTTCTTCGGCGGCTTCGGTTCGCTGGCCTTTGGCCACAATCATCCGCGCATCCTGGAAGCACGCAAGAAATTCCAGGAGGAGAAGCGCCAGGAAATCGCCATCGCCTTCATGTCGCAATATGCGGCAGCGCTTGCGCACAACATCGCCAAATGCTCGCCCGGCGATCTCGACATGGTATTTTTGGGTTCGTCCGGCTCGGAAGCGATGGAAGCGGCGGTGAAGCTCGCCGAGCGCGCGGCCGGTCCGAAGCGGCCGAAGATCGTCTATGCCGAGAATTCCTTCCACGGCAAGACCAAGGGCGTGCTGGGCATCACAGACGGCCAGCTTTACCGCGCCGACTTCAAGGTGGCGGAAAACACGGTCCGCATCCCGTTCGCCGACATCGAGGCGGTCGAGCGCCTGTTCCGCTCCGATCCGGAGGTCGGGGTCATCGTGCTCGAGACCATCCAGGGCGGTGGCGGCATCATTCAGGCGCCGGCCGAATATTGGCAGAAGCTGCGCGCGCTGTGCGATCAGTACGGCGTGCTGTGGGTCGCCGACGAAGTGCAGTGCGGCTACGGCCGTTCGGGCCGCTTCTACGCCTTCGAGCATTACGGCGTCATTCCCGATGTGACCGCGCTGGCCAAGTCGCTCGGCGCCGGCAAGGCGGCGGTGGGAGCCATGATCGCGCGGCGCGAGGTCTACATGAAGGCCTATGGCACGCCGAAAACGGCGATGATCCATGCCATGGCGACCTTCGGCGGCATGGGCGAGGCCTGCGTCACCGCGATCGAGGGGCTCAACGTGCTCTACGACGAGGGGCTGATCGACAATGCCGCCGTCACCGGCGACTATTTGCTGCAGCGCCTGCAGGCGCTCAGGGAAAAGTACCCGAAGATCATCAAGGATGTGCGCGGCAAGGGTTTTATGGTCGGCCTGGAGTTCCACGACTTCTCGCAGACCTTGCCGATGGTGCTGCGGCCGATCGTCAGCGTGCTCGACGACAAGCTGAAGGGCTCGCTGTCGGGCTTCGTCGGCGCGCTGCTGCTGCGCGATTACGACGTGCTGGTCGCCTTCACCGAGTACAACCGCAACGTCATCCGGCTGGAGCCGCCGCTGATCTGCCAGCGTGAGCATGTCGATCGTTTCGTCGATGCTTTCGACAGTCTGCTGTCGCGCGGCATCGTGTCGATCGTGAAGGATTTCGTCAAAAGCCAGGTCCGTTAAACCGAAACTCGCTGAGTAGACATGCTGACCAAGTCGCCCGCTCCACAGAACCCACTCGACCGGCTCACCGGGGCCGGTCTGGCGTGGGGCGTGGGGACTTATGCGCGGCTGGCGGCACCGATCGGCGCCGCGGCCTTCGCGCTCTACATTCTTTTTTCAGCGTTCACCGCGTGGGTGATGCCCGACGCCAATTGGGACATGCTGCCCTATCTCGCCATAGCGGAGGAAGGCACCTATCCCGATGCACAGGCGCTGCATGACTATGCCTACAACACTGTCAAATCGGGCGTGTCGGCCGGTGACTACAAGGCGCTGACCGACGATGGCGGCGGCTTCCGCAGCCACATGGCGGAGAATGCCGCCGACTTCCATTCATTGCTCGGCATGTACCGGATCAAGTTCCTCTATGCCGAGATCCTGTCGACGATGAGCGCGGTGATGTCGCCGGTCGAGGCGATGCGCCTGGTCTCAGTGTTCTCCGTGCTGCTGTTCGGCGCGATCGCCCTGATGTGGCTGCGCTCCGAGGGGGCACTGGCCTTGGCG
Organism: Mesorhizobium sp. M7A.F.Ca.US.007.01.2.1; assembly: GCF_003998165.1. Classification (NCBI taxonomy): domain Bacteria; kingdom Pseudomonadati; phylum Pseudomonadota; class Alphaproteobacteria; order Hyphomicrobiales; family Phyllobacteriaceae; genus Mesorhizobium; species Mesorhizobium sp. M7A.F.Ca.US.007.01.2.1. The sequence goes on from NZ_RZQP01000158.1 coordinate 3,216, forward strand.
CCGGTGGTCGGCGCGGTGCTGATCATGGCCGATTTCGGCGATGCGGCGCGCGCCTCAACGCCGGATCTGCTCACATCGGCGCTGTTGCTGGGCGGGCTTTATGCCTATGTCCGCGGCCGCGAGGTGGCGACGGCGATCCTGCTCTTCCTCGCCTTCATGGTGCGCCCGGACAACATTGTTTTCCTTGCTGTTTTTGCTGTGCTGCTGGTTGCGTTCCGGCAGAGGGCATGGGGCGCGCTGGCCGGCTTTGCCGCTTCCTTCGTTGCCTATTTCGCCATCTCGCACTGGGCGCATCATCCCGGCTGGTGGCCGCATCTGTGGTTCTCCAGCATCGAGCAGCATTACAATATGGACGGGTTCGAGCCGCCATTCTCCATCGTTGCCTATCTCAGGGCATTTGCCACCTCGCTGCTGCGTGCCGTCAGCCTGAACAGCTGGGTCGGCGTGTCGGTGCTGGCACTGGCCGGCTGGTTTGCTGCCGACCGCGCCGGCTTCCGCCTCGACCGCCGCGCCGGCATCCTGTTCGCGGCACTGGTGCTCGGCGCGCTGGCGAAGTTCACCGTCTTCCCGATCCACGACACGCGCATCTATTTCCCGCATCTGATCCCGCCATTCCTGCTGCTGGCGACGCCGTTCATGGCGTTGTGGGCGGCCGTGGCTCGCGGCCAGAATCGCGCTGCCATGCAAATCATTCCCGGAGACAAGTCATGAGTTCGCTATCCAGCCTGGCGCGCGTTGCCCTGTCGCTCGGTCTTCCCAGTGGCGTTCTCGATCGCGGGCCGTCGCTGCGCGGCACGAAATTCCTGGCCAAGGCAGCGCTGAAGGCGCGGTTTGGTGGGGCGGGGCGGCCGTTCCAGATGGTCAATGTCGGCGCCTGCGACGGCGCGCTCTTCGACGATGTGACGCCGTGGCTGCACAGGATTCCCGGTGCACGCGCGATGCTGGTCGAGCCGATCCCCTACAATCAGAAACGGCTGCGCGCCAACTACCCCGACATCAGCCGCTTCATCATCGAGCCGGTGGCGGTGACGAAGACAAAGGGCACGATCACCGTCCACACTTTCGATGCCGCCGCGCTCGAGGCCGGCACGCTGCCCATCGAATTCATCGGCTGTTCGTCGGTCACCGACACCAATCTGATGTCGGGCAAGAATGCCTGGGGCGAGGCCGACGCCAACTTCAACAAGTTCGCGCCGCATCTCAGGGACATCGAGGTGCCATCCGAGACCTTGCTGACGCTGCTCGACCGCAACGGCATCACCCATATCGACGCCTTCCTCGTCGATTGCGAGGGCGCCGACTGGATCGTCTTCGAACAACTCGACCTCAAGCGCTACCGTCCCGGCATGATCAAGGTCGAGGTCGGCGCGCTGCCGGCCGCCGAGATCGGCCAGGTCGTGGTCAAGCTGAAGACATCAGGCTATCAGGTCGGTTTCCAGGCCGAGGACATCTGGGCCTTCGTGTGAAGGAAGATAGAGCAGACGACCCCCTCCATTGCTACAAAGACGTGGCCTAGTCCTCTCTGAACGCACGACTGATCTGATCGGAAAGCGGCTTCACGAAATATGAAAACGCAGACCGTTCGTGGGTCTTGATAAAGGCCTCAACGGGCATTCCCGGAAGAACAATGAGTCCGTCTAGCCGCGCCAGTTCTTCGGGCGCTACCACGAAGCGCACCTGATAGTAGGAAGATCCTGAGCGCTCGTTAGTCGTCAGGTCAGCTGCAATACGGACAACCGTCCCATTGAGTTCTGGCGTGGTACGCTGATTGAATGCCGAGAGGCGTAGCACTGCCTTCTGCCCAAGCTCAATCTGGTCGATGTCGCGCGGTGCGATCTGGGCATCCAGCGCGAGCCCGCCGCTATCGGGAACGATCGACATAATCACATCCCCTGGCGAAATGACGCCGCCGACAGTGTGAAATGCCAGTTGGTGCACGATGCCAGCCTGTGGAGCGATGATGTCGATTCGCTTGAGTTGATCCTCGGCCGCGATCTTTCGCTCGATATATTCTCCGATCTGACCTTGCACTTCACGAAGTTCGGCGCTCACTTCAGTTTTCAGGTCGGAGTCGATCTGCAGGATCTGCAGTCTAGCTTCCGATATTCGGCCTGCTGCTTGAGCCTGGCCGGCCATCGCCTCGCCTCGATCACCGCCGAGGGTCGCCGCCTCTCGCTCCAGGTCGTTCAATCGCAACACAGAAACAATGCCCTTTGCCCGGAGCACTTGAAGCGAGGCGATCTCGGCATCAAGCACAGAGAGCCCACGATCAAAGGCTGTTTCGCGAGACTTCAGGCCATCGATCTCATGCGCGAACTGCTTAATTCTTTCGCGCAACTGGGACTTCTTCCCCGCTCGGTCTTCCTTCCTGAACTCAAACAGTCGACGCTCACTCTGAACGGCTGCGGCGATATCGGTGTTGTCAAGCCGGGAAAGTAAAGTTCCTGGAAACGCAATCTGGTCTTCGTCGTCGCGCTCGGCCTCAAGTCTAGCGAGCCGTGCAGTCAATTCGTCCAGCCTCTTGGTGACGATTCCAAGGTTTGCCCGCGCTTGCGTTGCATCGAGGCGCACAAGTACATCTCCGGCCGCAATCTTCTGCCCCTCCTTGATGAGAATCTCGCTGATAACGCCTCCAGTCAAATGTTGGATTTTCTTGACATAGCTATCGACGACAAAGGTGCCGGAAGCCACGACTGCACCAGAGAGATTGGTTGCGGCCGCCCACCCGCCTATGCCTCCCACCAAGAAAAGGCAGGAAGTGCCGCCAATGAAGAGGTGCCGCCGGATAGATCTTGAAACCAATTCGGCCTCAACGTTTGGCATCGGATCCCTCCATCAAGATTTCAGCGACCTCCGGCTTTGACTCGTTCGGATCTGCGACCATCTTGAAGGGCGCGAGCATCCTGGCCGATACAGAAAAGCCCGGATATCCAGCCATGGTAGGATTCGGAGAAGGGACCTTTGATATTTTCGAAAGAACTTCGTCGCGTGGTCCGAAGGCTTTGACCCGACCGGCCTCCATCATGAGAACGAAATCGACTGCAGCTAGCGCGCTCGGTCGATGCGCTATAACTATTGCGATCCCCTTGCGTTCCCTCACGGCCGCGATTGCCTTCACAACAGCAGCTTCGCCATCGGCGTCAAGATTCGCATTGGGTTCATCGAGCACGACGAGGAACGGATCGGCGTAGAGTGCCCTGGCAAGGCCGATCCGCTGGCGTTGCCCTGCCGAAAGGGATGATCCGGCTTCTCCAATGCGGGCTTCATATCCTTTATCAAACTGCAGGATAAGCTCATGAACGCCAGCCGCCATCGCGGCTGATACAATTGTCTCCGGCTTCGCGTCGGATTCGAAGCGGGCGATGTTCTCTGCGATCGTGCCATCGAAAAGTTCGCCCCCCTGTGGCAGGTAGCCGATGTGGCGACCGATTGCCTCCTGATCCCACTGGTCGAGTGACGCGTCGTCAATACGCACTTTGCCGCTCGCCGGGGTCCAGGCGCCAACGAGAGCGCGGGCAAGCGTCGACTTCCCCGCACCGCTAGGGCCAATAATGCCGAGCGCGCTCCCCGCGCGCATGACGAAGTTTGCTGCGAAGACCGTCGGCTTCGTCTCACCAGGGGGAACGACGGTGATGCCTGCGGCACGCAGTTCGCATTGCGGTTTGGGCAGGGCCAAGACAGTTGTCTCTTCAGGCATCATCAGCAGCAAATCCCTGAGGCGGATCCAACTCTGTCTCGCCATCAGGAACACTTTCCAACTTCCGATTGCCAATTCGACGGGCGCTAGTGCGCGGCCCATTATGATGGAACTGGCAATCATCACCCCCGGTGTGACCTGCTGCTCGATAGCGAGCCATGCACCCACTGCCAGGATTGCGGACTGGAGAACCAAACGAAGTGTTTTTGCAACGCCCCCTAGGCCGCTAACAACATCGCTGGCCCTGCGATTTGCCGCAAGGTAGTCCGAATTTGCAAGGCGCCAGCGCGCGGTCATGCGATTGCTAAGCCCCATCGCACGTATAGCTTCGGCATTGCGACGGGACGCGTCCAGCAAGGCATTGCGCACCGTGTTATGCCGGAGTGCCTCTCGAGTTGGGTTGCGGGAAGACGCATCGGTAATAACGGTAAGCGAGACCAACAAGATCGCGCCGACCATTGCTGTCATACCAAGCCAGAAATGAAGTAGAAAACACAGGCCGAGATAAAAGGGCATCCAAGGTAAATCGAAAAACGCGGTCGGACCGGGTCCGGAGAGAAAATTGCGTACATTGTCGAGATCGCGCAGCGGCTGCAATCCGTCGCTGGGCATGCGAGTTTCGAGTGGAAGGCGGACGACTGCGTCGTGAACGCGCCCGGAAAGCTGGTGATCGAACCGCTCACCGACGCGTAGAAGAACGCGGGCACGAATGATGTCAAGGCCGCATTGAAAGGCATATAGGCCGAACGCAAGCATCCCGAGGCCGACCAGTGTTGGGACGCTGTGGCTGGCAAGCACACGGTCATAAACCTGCAACATGAACAAGGGGGCAGTTAGCGCCAATACGTTTATGACGCCGCTTATCACCGCTGTTGCGAGGATTACCGCCTTGTTCGCCGCAACAAGTGACCTTTCAAATCCCCCAGAACCTATCTTCTCGGGGGATCGGGTCATGGAGATCTCGTTCCACCTACTTCAGCACAAAATCCTATGCATAGCTCAAGCATATTGCTTGTTACTGCCACTGATCCAGACCGAGGTGACTCACCCAAGACATACTTCAAGCGGCAACAAGCCATGCTGGGTCGAATCCCATATCAAACACGGTGTTCATTGCCACGCTGTGCGCGTTGTCATTTTCGTCCAAATAAGCCAACGAGAATGAATTAAAAACCTGCGATCTGCCGAAGTACCCGTTAATAACATGCGCCGACCCTGTCCATTCTGAAGACATACCAAAGTCTACCGTGTAGTCTCCATAAAGCACATCGGTACTGATGTAGTAGGCCTTGTTGGAGCTAAATGAATATGTACCAATTTCGATTGAAGTGGCTCCGTCATTGCCGCTGAGGGTATATTTTACATCCCACCAGTTCGTAACATAGTCTATCTCATACCATTGCTCACTTGCATGTATCGTTGTTGTACGCTGCGCGACCAATGTCTTCTCTAGATCCAGATCGGTGAGGCTTAATCCAGACAATAGGAAATTATTCAAGGGAGCAGAATAGTCTGAAGCGGGATCTGATGGCCAATACTTCTCTAGATTTCCAACAGCGACGTCATGCCCGCCATCGGGCGTCATGACATAGCCGACAAAAAAGTGACTCGAATCCTGGAACTCGATCGTGTCGTTCCCGCTGCCCGTATCAATCATGACCGGCAGGATTATACCCCAGCTGTTGTCTGCAACACCCGAGACTATGATGTGGTCATTTCCAGCGCCAGAAAAGACAAATCCCTGATCCGGATTGACCAAGGTTATCTCGTTGTCCTTTTCATTCCCAACAAGAATAAACTGAGAGGTGCTGTTCAAGGTGAAGCTGGTAACGTCACCCTGCAGGACAACCAGATTTCCATCCTTGTTCGCCGATGTTGCCGCATTTCCGGCTATGAAGGTGGCGCCGTTGATATTGACGATGTTATGCGGGTCGAGCCCCCAATAGTAAGGGTTCGACAGTTTGTAGGAATCCGATTGCATCCACTCGGAATTGTACCCTGCAAGAGTCAACTCGTTTGCGGTGCCGATGGTCTGGTTGATCACGTGATCGAACTCAGTCCCATGGGGAGTTGTGGGGAGATCGCTCCGGTCGAACGATATCTCCTTGTAGTCAGTGCTGGCATGCAGGATATTTGAGGTTCCTGAAACCGCCTCCTCAATCAGGAGACCATGAATGAACCTGCCAAGGAAACCAGACGCATCGGTGTCGTTAGCTGGGGCATACGGTTTTTGCTCGAACAGATATGACTGCTTGCTATCCAAGAATCCCGTATGGGTAGCGGCCCACTGGAGCAAGCTTTTGGCGAGAACATCGTCCCCGATAATAAATTTCATCTGAGATAGATTAAACACAAATGGATCCATATCCTGGAACCATTGGAGCGCATAGTTTTTCGCCGTAGCATCGCCGACTGTCAGCGGAATATTCATTCTAAAGTAGGATAGATACTGAGACAGATCCGCACTCGACGTGACCAGCCAGAAATCATAGTCGTTGAGAGCTCGAACCTCGTAGTAGGGTGTCCACCCTTCCGCCGCGCCTGAGAGCTCGGGGAAAACAGTTTGGTATGCTGCATCATGATAGTCGGAAATTTGCCGCCCCGTAAGGTTCCAATCAGTTTGTGTTGACCGAAGAGCGTAGTCACGCGTAGCGAGTTCCAGCATGAGCGCATCGCGACGTTGGTCAAAGAGTCCTGACGCGAAATCGCCATCTATTTTGTTCTTGGCATAGTTGTTAGCAACAATTCCGATTAACGAGTCGGCGTTCACGACACCATGTGCCATGCTTCCATAGTAGATGCCAGCGGCGGAAAGCGCATCGTAGTAATGAGACGCGTCACCCGTCGAGATGGTAAGCGCATATGCAGAGTTAATATCGTTTATCTGCTGTGAAGTTGGCATGATACGCTCCTATTTTTCAGAAAATGAATCAATCAGCGCCGAAAGACGTTTGTGAAACCTAGAGACGTCCTCTCGAAGATATTTACGAGGCGCCATGATCATCCAGCGCAATCCAGCCCTATCAAAGCTCATCATGCACGATGATACAGAAGAATATCCAGTGCACATAATGTACATAGGATCCGGCGCGGAAATATAGTAGATATTGTGAGAGAGATACCCCTTAGCATTATCCTTTACGCGAAACGAGGCGAATTTAATACCAGCATCGAGGTCATTTATAATTGGAAGCAGGAGGTTTTGCGGAATATGAATTTTTAGTGGGCCGCCTGGAACGGAGGCCGCCACTCCGAGTGCGTCCGAAAGCGGCAGCAGATCCTCCTCCCCCCGGATCTGGGGGTTTGGCCCGCGGCCAGCTTTCAGTTCAGGATAGCTCAGTCGTAGCGCGACTTGCTTGATATCCATGGTTGCCTTCGGATTTCGTTCCCGAAATAGATCTGAGGGGACATAGAGCGTTCCCTGCGAGTATGTCACGGCAACGCGATCGATCGACGAAGAGGTGAGCCAGAGAAAACGTTCGTCTCCAGTGTCGAGTGATGCGGATTGCGAGTGCCCGCAGGTGACCAAAGCCAAGAGGAGCGCAATTGAAAATCGACCTTTGAGCACGCGTTTTCCCGCCCAGCATGCGCTCTAATTCGTTAAGTTATTAGTATGCCATATCTCATAACGATTGCAACAATTAATATACTTACAGATTTATCTTTCATCGAAGTATATAAGTAAGATCTTTTATAATAATGCTGATCTCGATGCGTAGCTATCAGGTCGGTTTCCAGGCCGAGGACATCTGGGCCTTCGCCTGAGTTAGCCTACCGGAAAGCGAACCGCCCCAGGCGCCCGGTGTGAAGCATTCTGCCGTCTGGTCGCTCGGCTTTTTGCCAATGTCGCAAACAGGCTTCAATCGTGCTGCTGCTCCGCCCTATAGTCCGCCCGCTTTATCACTTTGGAGTCGCGGGCAATGGCAGAGTTTCCGAAAAAGGCGAGGGTCGTCATCGTCGGCCTGGGCGGTATTGTCGGCGCATCGATCGCCCATCACCTGATCGAACGCGGCTGGGATGACATTGTCGGCATCGACAAATCAGGTATCCCGACCGATATCGGCTCGACGGCGCACGCCTCCGACTTCTGCTACACCACCAGCCACGATTTCCTGTCGTGCTGGACGACGCTCTACTCCATCGATTTCTACGAGAAGATGGGTCATTACGCGCGTATCGGCGGCCTCGAGGTCGCGCGTGTCGGCGACGACAGCCGAATGGAAGAAATCAAGCGCAAGATCGCCTCGGCCAAGGCGTTTGGCACGCGCGCGCGCCTGATCGAGCCGGCCGAGATCAAGGAAAAATTTCCGCTCATCGAAGAAGCGATTGTTCAAGGTGGTCTTTGGGATCCCGATGCCGGTCTGGTCATCCCGCGTTCGCAGACGGTCGCCGGCAAGCTGGTCGACCAGGCGGAAGCGTCGGGCAAGCTCAAATCCTTCGCCAACACATCGGCCCGGTCGCTGGTCGTCAAGGACGGCCGCATATCAGGCGTGGTAACGGACCGCGGCACCATCGAGGCCGACTATGTCGTCGTCTGCGCCGGGATTTGGGGCCGGCTGATAGCGGAAATGGTCGGCGAAGACCTGCCGGTCATGCCGATCGACCATCCGCTGACCTTCTTCGGCCCCTACAACGAGTTCGCCGGCACCGGCAAGGAGATCGGCTGGCCGCTGCTGCGCGACCAGGGCAACTCGGCCTATATGCGCGACACCGGTGATCCCAAGACCGCCGAGGGCGGGCAGATCGAATGGGGTTATTACGAAGAGACCAATCCGCGCCTTTGCCACCCGCGCGACCTGCTGGAGAAGGACCAGGCGCGGCTTTCGCCGTCGCAACGCGATCTCGACATGGAACAGATCCTGGCGCCGCTCGAACGCGCCATGGAACTGACGCCGATCCTCGGCGAACTCGGCTATAATGAGAGCCATTCGTTCAATGGACTTCTCCAGGTAACCGCGGACGGCGGCCCGTCGATGGGCGAAAGCCAGAAGGTGCGGGGTCTGTGGTATGCCGTTGCCATCTGGGTCAAGGATGGTCCCGGCATGGGCAAGCTGATCGCCGACTGGATGACCGACGGCCGCACCGCAATCGATCACCATGCCATCGACTATGCACGGTTCTATCCGCACCAGACCAAGGAGCAGTTCATCTGGGACCGCTGCACCGAGACGGCGATGAAGGTCTACAATCCGGCGGTGCATCCGCGCGAGCCGTTCTCCAAGGCCCGCAATATCCGGCGCTCGCCGTTCTGGGAACGCGAGAAGGAACTCGGCGGCTATTTCATGGAACTCGGCGGCTGGGAGCGCGCCCACGGCTATGCCGCCAACGAGCATCTCCTGGAGAAATACGGCAACCGGGTGCCGGTGCGTGAGAACGAATGGGACAACCGCCATTTCTGGCGCGTCTCCAATGCCGAACATCTCGCCATGAGCGAGGATTGCGGCATCGTCAACCTGTCGCATTTCGCCATGTACGACATCGAAGGTCCAGACCATGTCGCGCTGCTGGAATGGTTGTGCGCAGCCAAGATTGGCGGCGACAACAACATCGGCAAGGGCATCTACACCCACTTCCTCGACGAGGAAGGCATGGTGCGGGCCGACTTTACCGTTATTCGCATGGCCGACCGCTGTCGTTTGATCGACGGCGCGGATGCTGGCCCGCGCGATTTCCAGTACATGCGCCGCACGGCACAGGACAAAGGTTTCGACGTCACCATCACCGACGTGACCGAGAAGTTCGTCACCATCGGCATCTGGGGACCGAACGCCCGGGCGACCTTGCAGAAGGTGGTCGAAAACCCGGACGGGCTCTCTGTTGAGAACTTCCCATTCGCGGCGATCAAGCCGGTCCGGATCGGCGGCAAGGACGTCACCGCTTTCCGCATCTCCTATGTCGGCGAGCAGGGCTGGGAACTGCATATGCGCTACGAGGACGGTCTCGCTGTGTGGGACGCGCTGCGCTCGACCGGCGTGATGCCTTTCGGCGTGGAGACCTATGCCAACACGCGCCGCATGGAAAAGAGCCTGCGCCTGCAGAACGCCGACCTTCTGACCGAGTACAATCTGCTCGAAGCGGATCTCGCTCGTCCAAAGGTCAAGGAGAACGATTTCTGCGGCAAGGCGAAGCACGTCGAATACCGCGCCCGCGAGCACCAGCCGGCCATGCTGTGCACGCTGGTGATGACCGAGAATGTCGATTCCAAAGGCGTTGCCCGCTATCCCGTCGGCACCATGCCGGTGATGGATCCGAAGACCGGCGAGACGCTGGTCGACGAACTCGGCCGGCGGTCCTTCACCACCTCGATGGCCTATGGCCCGACCATCGGCAAGAATATCGGTCTTGCCTATCTGCCGTGGGCGTACGCCCAGGAAGGCCGCAAGCTCACGATCGAGTATTTCGGTGAGACATATCCGGTCGAAGTGGCGGCTGTCGGCTACAAGCCGCTCTACGATCCGGAGAATTTGAAGCCGCGCAGCTGATTGCTAGCCGGCGCAAAGGGCATGAAGGCAAAAGCCTGGCCATCGGCCGGGCTTTTCTCTTTTTAAGCCGACGGTTTTCGCTTACCTTCGCGGCATGTCTGCTTTTGCCTGCGCAAGACATTTCCTTTCAGGCTGCGCCGCGTTCGCACTGACGCTCTGGTTGACGCCCGCGGCCCAAGCTGACGAGCCCGTCGATGTCGAGCTGGTGCTGGCCGTCGATGTCTCGCTGTCGATGTCTCCGGACGAACTCGAGATCCAGCGTCACGGCTACGCCGCGGCACTGACGCACGACAATGTGCTGCAGGCCATTGCCGATGGCGCTTATGGCAAGATCGCCGTCACCTATGTCGAATGGGCCGGCACCAACTGGCAGCGCGTCATCGTGCCGTGGACGGTGATCGCCAGCCGCACCGACGCCGAGCGGGTGGTTGCGCAACTATCCGCTCAGCCGCCCAACAGCGCGCGGCGCACCTCGATCTCCGGAGCGCTGGAGTTCGGCAATGACCTGTTCGCCGAAAGCGGCTACCAGGGCACGAAGCGGGTCATCGACATTTCGGGCGATGGCCCCAACAATCAAGGCGCGCCGGTCAACCTGACCCGCGACGATCTGATCAAGCAAGGCATCGTCATCAACGGCCTGCCGCTGATGACGCGAGGCGGTTTTCCCGGCGCCTACGACGTCAGCAATCTCGATCGCTACTACAGCGACTGCGTCATCGGCGGACCCGGAGCCTTCATGATTCCGGTCAATGACTGGACGCAGTTTCCCGAAGCCATCCGTCGCAAGCTGGTGCTGGAACTCGCCGGCCCGGCCTCGCCGCAATGGGCGGCAGAAGAAGCCACGCATCCGCCGGTGGTATTGGCGCAGGACAAGCCCGCCACCGACTGCCTGGTCGGCGAGAAAATGTGGCGCAACCGCAGCTGGATGTTTGACAGCCGCTAGGCGACCGAAGCATTGGCAAATTGGCCGGACCGCGCTATCCAGTCGGAGGGGCCGCGGCAAAAACCGAGGAAACATCAGATGAAACGTCTAGCCATCCTGACTGCTGTCGCGTCCGTGCTTTTTGCCGACGCCGCCAGCGCCCAATACAATGATGAGCCCGCCTGCATGATGTTCGAGCACGCGAATTTTCGCGGTCGGTCCATCGGTATGGGCCCCGACGATTCCGTGAACTTTCGCGGCGGCCAGTTCTGGAACGACCGTGTGTCGTCGGTGATTGTGCGCCGGGGTTGCACACTCATTGCCTATGAGGACTCCCGGATGGGTGGCCGCTCGATCGAGATCCGGCGCCGGATCCGCGATTTCGGCGGCAGCGACTGGAATGACCGTATATC